>NZ_CEVIVC010000042.1:3089-37663 GCF_982290645.1 Protofrankia sp. CiP1_Cm_nod4 | reverse complement strand
TCTGGGACAGCGCCACCGGGCAGCCGGTCGGCTGGTGTCTTGAGCAGCTTCCCGACGGGGAGCTGGCGGTCTGGTCGGCATCCCGAGACGAGCTGCTCGGTGCCTCGCCCGAGGCGTGGCGGTGGCTTGGGTGGCTTGTGCCGCGCGGCGGCCGGCTCGTCCGGCTACCGGCCGAGACCTGGGGCCCACTCCCGCCACTGGCCCGGCCAACAGCGCCGCCGCCGTAACCCACCGCGACCTCGACAGCCGATCCCGGACGCCCACCGGGCTGCGGCCCCGCCCGCGCGGGGATCATTGAACTGCTGGTTGTTCGCCAGCTTCGCCAGCCGAGCCATCCTTACCTGCCATGCGCTCCGGGTCCCGTATGGCGACCACGCTCCAACCCACCTTTGTGTGCCCCAGGTGGTGAAGCCGCCGGCGGCGAGCCCGTCGACGCCGGGCAGCGTGCAGTCGAGCCGGGCGTCCTCGACGAACCCGTCGAGGTCTCGCTGGGGGATCGCCTGACGAGCCCCGGTCACGAACGTCTGCGGCAGGCCGGTACGGCGCACGAACTCGCTGATCAGCCTGGACTTGCCGGCCTGGCGCCGCCCTCGCACGCTGACCAGCCGGCCCCGGCCGCCACGGACCGCCGCGAGGTGGGCGGCCAGCCGCGCCAGCTCCTCGGCACTGCCCACGAAGTCCTCATGCACACGCGAAGACCAACATTCATGTTACTGACATCGACGCCGGTCACGAAGGACCGGCGTCGATGGCCGTGTCACCCTCCGCCGCGACGACACCAGGACAGTACTACCCACGTACTACGATGAGTCGGTGGAACAGGTACCTGTGCGGGTGCTCAACCAGGACACCGCGGGCGTGCTCGCGCGCGTCGAGCGCGGCGAGACCATCGAGATCACCCGGCATGGCAAGGTGATCGGCCGTATCGTGCCGGCGACACCCGGGGAGCTCGACGACCTGATCGCGGCGGGCAAAGTCTCCCCGGCCACCATCACCGGCCCTTTCGTCGCACCGAAAGGGCCACAGATCAGCGGCCTGGAAGCCGGCGAACTGATCAGGCAGCTCCGCGACGAGGAACGCTGGTGATCTATCTGGACACCTCCGCGATCGTGAAGCTGATCAGGCCCGAGCTGGAGAGCGACGCCCTGGCCGAATGGCTCAACGCCCGACCGGCCGAGCATGTGATCACTTCTAAACTCGCCGAAGTCGAAGTCCCACGGGCGTTACGCCGGGAGGAACCAGCACGGCTGGCGGCGGTGGCCAGCGTTCTCGCCCATCTTGACCGCCTGGACATCGACGACGCGGTCCGAGCCACCGCGGGCGCCTACCCCTTCCCCCATCTACGGTCGCTGGACGCTATTCACCTCGCCACCGCGGACCAGCTCGTCGCGTCCGGGAAAACAGTCAGCGCCTTCGTGACCTACGACAGACGCCTGGCCGCCACCGCCGAAGAACTCGGCCTGGTCACGACAGCACCCGGCCGGCCCGTCCCGCAGTAAGCACTCCACGTCGGACCTGTTGACAGGCCACCTGGCCGAGGCGGCGTTGGCGAAGTTGTGATCATATCCAGGGCGGCTTCCGACGACGGGTGGACGAGGCTGACGATGCCCGGCTCCAACCGTGCGGGATCGGTGGTGATGGCAAGGGAGCCCATTCCGCTCGACACCATCACGACCCGCGGGAGCGTCGAGCGCCGCAGCAGCGGGATGAACGCACGCATCATCCGTACCGGCCCGAGGACATTCGTCTCGTAACAGAGCCGGAAGTCCTCCGGCCCGGGCGCGCTCATGGGCCGGCTGGACGGGTCAGCTGAGGCCGACTATGAGGCCCCACACCAGGACGATCCAGCCGTGGAAGGCGAGCTTCAGCGCGAACGGGGCGTGCCTGAGCTCCATGAAGTGCATGCCGACCAGGTGGAGCTTCGCCGCCACGACGGTCATGACGAACGCCGTCGTGGCGACGCCGCGGGCGCTTTCGGACTCGGCGAACCACGACGAGCCGGCCGTCAGCAGCAGGAGCCCCACGAACACCAGCCGGACCAGCCGGCCCGGGGCCACCGTGCGCGGGCGCGCCATCAGATCGCCGTCAGATGAGGTACAGCAACGGGAACAGAACGATCCATAATACATCCACCATGTGCCAGTAGGACGCGCACGCCTCGACCGTCGTGGCCTTCGGACGACGCGACGGATTTCTCGTCGCCTTCCGCAGAAAAGCGAGCACACACATACCGACGGCGACGTGGAGAGCGTGTATCCCGGTGAGCACATAATAGTACATGTAGAACGCGTCCGTCACGGGATAAATGCCGGCGTGCAGCTTCTCGCCGTACTCCAGAGCTTTTCCGCCCATGAATCCGAGGCCGCAGGACAGCGCCAGCGTGAAGAATCTCGACGCCCGGCCGAACCCACCGGCCTGGACCTCCTGGACGGCCCGTACGACGAACAGCGAGCTCGCCAGAAGAACTATCGTGTTGACGAGCCCGATCGCGATGCCCAGATGCTGCTGTGACCGGGCGAACAGCTCCCGGTCACCGGCACGGGCGTCCATGAAGATCGCAAAGAACACCCCGAACATCGACATCTCGCCGAGGACGAGGACCCAGACACCGGCCTCACCGGGCACATGCGGGGCACGCGCGGGTGGGGCATGACCGCCGCCATCGGGCACGTCCGGGACGTGGCCACGCGGCCCGGGGGCGCCGGCCCGAGCGCCCGACGACGGCGGGTACGCCGACGCCGGCCGTTCAACCCGCATACGCGCCCGAGGCACTCTCAAGCCGCCGTGCCTGCTCCTCCACGGCCCCCCGATAGGTGGCCCATGCCATCACGAGCAGCCACACACCGAATATGAACAGCGGGATCCAGTAGACCAGCACGCCGTGGTAGGCGAACGGCCCCGTCTTGAAGAACAGCATCAGGATCACCGCCATGAAGAGGAAGCACTCCAGCACGTTGAAGTAGGCCACCCAGCGCGGGAAGACCGGTTTCGGCCCGGTGTCCAGCAGCACCGCCAGCGCGATGGCGCCGCTCTGCAGAACGAACGGCATGAACGGCATGAACAGCAGGATCCAGCCCAGGTCGTGCAGCGTCTGCGTCACCTCGGGGCTGCGCTCCGGCCGGAACGAGGCGGCCGCCAGGACGAGCATCGGCACCCACAGGAACTGCCAGGCCGCCAGGCCGGCGCCGAACTGCAGGTAGGCCAGGGCCTTCTGCTCCGGCCGGATACGTAACATCTGACGCAGGATCACCGTGATCAGCGGGCCCCAGACCATGAATCCGACCAGCGTCAGAATGATCCCGAAACGGATGAGGTTCGTGTTGTCCCGATAGAAGTCGGCGACCTTCTCCGCGGACCAGTAGGCGGGCAGCGCCGGGATATAACCGGCGACCAGCAGGCCGACGAACATGAGGAGCACGCCGATCGGCACAACCGCCGAAAAGGCGCGTTCGATCCGGTCGCTGACCGTGAGACGCGTCGACGAGTCCGTAGGCGCCGGTGGGTTCACAATGAGTGTCAACAGATCTCCTCGGGGAGTATGGGCCTGGTACGGATTCGATGGCCGGACGCCCGCACCGCCACCGCCGGCGGCGAAAACAGCCGGCTGCTTCTCGGCCCGCACGATGTCCGCGTACCTGGTGATGAGCCGGATCGGGCCATAGCCCTCGACGTGCGCTTCCGCCAGCGGCGCGTTCTCCCGCCGCCGCCGGTACGCCGTGCGGAGCGGCTCGTCGCCCCGGCGCCCCTCGGGCAGCGCCACATGCCGCGCGATCTCGCCCGGGACACCGACGGCCGAGGCGGACCCCGTGTACGTGACGGTCATGCGAGGCTCCTGCGTCAGGGCGAGCAGCCGTCTGATCGGTCTGAACGGCCCCGTCCGGCGGTGCACCTCATCATGTGATGTCGGTCACGAATCCCGCATCACCCATAAGGGAGCTTTTCCTACTCCCATGAGAGGCCGGTCATACCGGCCAGGACGACAGACCCACCGCGCCGTGCGGGCAGGCGGGCCCACCGGGATCAAGCGGACCGCCAGCCCTCCGGAACCCCGCCTCACGGTCGGGCCTCTACATCGCGATCTACATCGTGCCGTAGATCGCGATCGGCGCGCTCACGGCCACACCCGCCACCCCGAACGGCTCTCATGGGCTTTCGTGATCTGCTTACAGGCAACATATGCCTACACCGTGTTCCCACGGCAGGCGCAAAACTGTCGCCTATATGCCAATAGTATCTGATCAGTTGCCTAAAGTAAGAAGATATCCGTGGCGGAGAAGCCACATCCCGGATGCGACCGACAATTACCAGGAGGAGTCATGAGTCGTTGGGAACTGGCGAGCCGGACCCGGATACGCGCCTTCCGTGAGGGGCCGTTCGTGCTGCTCGTCGCCGAAGGCGAGCTGCCCAGCCCCGGCTACGAGGTCGACATCGCCAGGAGCCTGCTGCGCATCTTCCCGCAGCAGTTCAATCTCCTGCGCCGCGCGAAGCCGGGTATCTTCCCGCAGCACGTCACGCCGTACCGCTACGCCGAGGCGGTCCGCTACCCCGAGGACCAGGACACGATCACGGTCCATCACGCCGACGGCACCGACCACGTCGACATCGAGCCCGCCGGCAAGGACCTGGTCAGCTTTGTGGAGGCCGTCCGCGGTGGCGCCGACCGGCCCGCTCCGCCGGCGGGAGCCGAGGAGGCCATCGGCCTGTCGTCCAAGCTCAGCTTCGACGAGGCGTTCGCCAACGCCGTGGCCAACCTGCCGCCCTCGGACATCATCCTCGCCGACGGGCTGGCCCGCGTCCAGGTGCTTGAGATCGGCGGCCTGTTCGGCGGCTTCGCCGGTTTCCACCACCTGTTCGTCCGGGTCAGCCGCACCATCACCTGAGCAGCATCACCTGAGCACCATCCGCCTGACCATCGTCCGCCCGGGTATCGTCCCGGCTGGCAGAACAGGCCGTTTTCCGGCAGGGGCGATATCCCGGAGCGTGAAGCCCACCGTTCACCGGTGCCGGGAACGAAGGCACCGTGGGTCGTCATCCGCGCAGCGGATCGCGGGCGAAGGCATTCACCCCGTCGCTGAAGACAACCCGGGGCTGATAACCGAGAAAGCCCCGGGCGCGGGCGGACGAGGCGGTGACATGGCGGACGTCACCGGCCCGATATGAACCGGTGACGACGGGCCCTGGTCCACCAAAGGCCCGAGCCAGTACCGAGGCCATGTCACCGACGCTGTGCGGCTCACCCGAGCCGATGTTGAGCGGTACGAGCTCGCCGGGTGCGCCCGGGTGCCGCAGCGCGCGCAGATTCGCCTGCGCGACGTCGTGGACGTGGACGAAGTCGCGCAGTTGTCCACCGTCCTCGAACACGCGTGGCGGCTCGCCCCGTTCCAGTGCGCTACGGAAGATCGACGCGACACCGGCGTACGGGGTGTCCCGGGGCATTCGGGGGCCGTAGACGTTGTGGTAACGCAGCGCCAGGACGCTGCCGCCGGTGGCGATGGCCCACGCGGCGGCAAGGTGCTCCTGAGCAACCTTCGTGGCCGCGTAAACGCTCTTCGGCTTCAGCGGCGCGTCCTCGGTGACAAGCGTCGGCTCCAGCGGACAGCCGCAGCGCGGGCACGGCGGCTCGAACCGGCCGGCATCCAGCTCGGCCGGTAGCCGCGGGCCCGGGCGCACCGGCCCGTCGGCCGGGCAGCGGTAGCCACCTTCGCCGTAGACGACCATCGAACTCGCCAGCACCAGGCGCTGTACCCCGCGACGGGCCATGGCGGCCAGCAGCACCGCGGTGGCGAGGCCGTTGTGCGTGGCGTAGGCCGGCAGGTCGTCGAGATCTGCCCCCAGACCGACCATGGCGGCCTGGTGGCAGACGGCGTCCACACCGTCGAGCGCGGCTTCGACCTGGGAGCGGTCGGCCACGTCAGCGACGATCAGCTCGGCGGCGGCGTTCACCTCGGGCCTGCCGCGATGCACCGCCGGCAGCAGCGCGTCGAGGATTCGGACGCTGTCGCCGGCCGCCACGAGCGTGTCGACCACGTGGGAACCGATGAACCCGGCGCCGCCGGTGACCAGAATGCGCATACCCGCGGACGCTAACGGCTCCGGGGCGCTCCAGATCTTACAAGTCGAGGAAGCCCGTAGGAGACCGGAAAGCCCGGAGGAGACCGGGAAGCCCGGGAAGCCCGGATGCGTGACGCGGCCCGCGGGCATGCGTCTGCCCAGGTGGCCAGGGAGCGTTGGTCAGGCGGCCGGGAGCGCGACGACGAAGCGACAGCCGCCCCGGTGGTTGTGCACGGTGACGTCGCCACCATGGGCCTCGACGATCCCGCGGACGATCGCCAGCCCGATCCCCGAGCGCACCCGGAGCTGGTGGGGATGATCGCCGCCGCCGGGTGTCCGCGCCGCCTCGCCACGGAAACCGAGTTCGAACAGGCGGGGCAGATCGTCGGCGGGGATACCGCCGCAGCGGTCGGCCACGGCGAGCAGCGCCCGGTCCCGCGCGGTGTCCGCCTCCGCGGTGACCTCCACCGTCCCGTCGTCCGGAGTGTGCCGGATGGCGTTGACGAGCAGGTTGGTCAGCGCCCGTCCGACCTCGGTCGCGTCGGCGATGACGAACAGCGCATGATCGGCGGTGCCGGTGAGGGTGACGCCCTTGGCCCGCGCGATCGGGTCCACGACGGCGATCGCGTCCGACACGAGGTCGGCGAGGCAGACCTTCTCAAGAGTCAGCCGGAAGGCCCCGGCCTGCAGACGGGCCAGCTCGAACAGGTCGTCGACCATGCCGGTCAACCGCTCGGCATCGGCAAGTATCAACCGATGGTAACGAGACATTGTCTCACTGTCGGTCACCAGGCCGTCCTGTAGCGCCTCCGCCGTCGCCCGGATTCCCGCCAGCGGGGTCCGCAGGTCATGGCTTGTCCAGGCCACCAGCTCGCGTCGGCTGGCTTCCAGCGCCCGTTCACGGTCACGCGCCGCCACCAGCCGGATATGGGTGGCATCCAGCGTATGTGCCAGCGTGGCGAGCTCAGCCGTGGGGACGCGACCCGCTCCGTGATAGCCGGCCTCACCGAGAGTGGCCGCGGCACTGGTCAGCATGGTGGTGGCGGTAACGACCGGCCGCCCCAGCCGCACCGCGGCGGCGGTGGCGACCACCGTCGAGACAGCGACCACGATCAGCACGACCCGCAGGTCGTGGTCGGAAAGGAACATCGCCCGCGCGGTACCGGCGACCCCCGCCGCCACCGCCAGCACCGGCACGACCGAGAGCGCCGCCACCGTGGCCCACAGCGGCCGTCCCCGCAGCAGACGCAGCAGCGGCACCCCCGTCAGCGCGGCCACGGCCGAACAGGCAAGCGCAATCATCACGACCTGTAGTTCGGCGCTCACGATCACTCCGTTCTGCCGCGTTCTTCGCTACTTTCTGTCACGATCCATAGGCAACAGGCGGGTCGTCGGCAGGCGGCGGCGCCTGGTCGTACCGGTAGCCGACACCCCACACGGTGACGAGCATCCGGGGGGCGGTCGGATCGTCCTCGATCTTCTCCCGCAGCCGGCGGATGTGGACGGTGACCGTCGAGGGGTCGCCGTAGCTCCATCCCCACACCTGTTCCAGCAGCTCGGCACGGGTGAAGGCGCGGCCGGGATGGCGCAGCAGGAAGGCCAGCAGATCGAACTCACGCACCGTGAGGGAGAGCGCCACCTCGTGCCGGGTGACGGTACGGGCGGCCGCGTCCACGACCAGCGTGCCGGCACGCAGCACACCGGATGCCGGTGGCGGCGGCTCGGTCGCCCGCCGCAGCACGGACCGCACCCGCAACGTCAGCTCGCGCGGTGAGAACGGTTTGGTCACGTAGTCGTCGGCACCCGTTTCGAGGCCCGCGATACGGTCCGCCTCCTCACCCCGAGCGGTCAGCATGATCACCGGAACCGGCCGGCGTTCCCGCAGCCGGCGGCAGACCTCGATGCCATCGATGCCCGGGAGCATCAGATCGAGTACGACGAGATCCGGCGCGCTGTTCTCGGCCATCCGTAACGCCGCGAGGCCGTCCGCGGCGCGGTCGACGTCAAAGCCCGCGTTACGCAGATACCGGTCGACGACCTCGGCCACGGTCGGGTCGTCATCGACGACGAGGACACGGGTCACGCCGTCACGATAAGGGCCTGACAACCGGCTGTGACCAGCTCGGGGACGAGCTTCTCCACTTCGTAATCCTCTGCGGTAGGCGGCGAGCACGAGATTCACATCCTTCGTGCGCTTCGCGAGCTTTCGCTCATTTGTGCGCCTTGGGGCGGTGACTGGTGAGGCGGGGCGTTCCTCGTCCCGTAAGGGTCGATCAGGAGGTTTCGCCCCTACAGTCGCACTTATGGTTACAGAAAGTGACAAATTGCGACCTCTGGTGGACGTCGTCCTGCCCTGTCTGAACGAGGCCGGCGCGCTGCCCTGGGTTCTGGGCCGGATGCCGCCCGGCTACCGGGCGGTCGTCGCGGACAACGGCTCCCACGACGGATCACCCGAGCTGGCCCGCGAGCGCGGGGCGGTCGTGGTCACCGTGCCCGAACGCGGCTACGGAGCCGCGGTACACGCCGGCCTGCGGGCCACGGACGCCGAGGTGGTGTGCGTGTGCGACGCCGACGCGTCCCTCGACCCGGCCCAGCTGCCCCGTCTCGTCGACGAGCTGCTGGCCGGACGTGCCGAGCTGGCGCTCGGGCGGCGGCGCCCGACCTCGCCGCGGGCCTGGCCACCGCATGCCCGGCTCGGCAACGCGGTCGTCGCCGGACGGCTGCGCCGCCGCGGCGTACCCGTCCGCGACCTGGGGCCGATGCGGGCCGCCCGCCGTGACGACCTCCTGCGGCTGCCGGTCGCCGACCGCCGGTTCGGCTACCCGTTGGAGCTGCTCCTGCGGGCGTCGCGGGCCGGCTGGCGGATCGTCGAGATCGACGTTGACTACCGCCCGCGGGTCGGCCGGTCGAAGGTGACGGGCTCGCCGCTCGGCACGGCCCGGGCCGTGCGCGACATGTCCGCGCTCCTGGCAGGCCTGCGGTGAGGCTGCTGGTGGTGGCGAAGGAACCCGTGCCCGGCCGGGTCAAGACCCGCCTGACGCCACCGTTCAGCCCGGAGCAGGCGGCGGCCGTGGCCACCGCCGCGCTCGCGGACACCCTGGCCGCGGTCCGCGCGCTCGGCCGCCTTCCCGGTTTCGGCCGGCTGCGTCCCACCCTCGTCCTCGACGGCGCCGTGGGCCCGTGGCTACGTGTGCCGGAAACACCGGAAACACCGGAAACACCGGAAGCGCCGGAGGCGCCGGGGGCACCGGCTGCGCTCGAGGTCGTGCCGCAGCTGTCCGGGCCGTTCGACGCCCGCCTCGCCGCCGCGTTCGACGGGAGCGACGGCCCGACGCTGCTGATCGGGATGGACACCCCGCAGGTGACACCGGCGCTGCTGGCCGACGCCTGCCTCGCGCTGGACTCCGCCGACGCGGTGTTCGGCCCCGCCGCCGACGGCGGCTGGTGGGCGCTCGGCCTGCGACGCCCCGACGGCGAGCTGCTGCGCGACGTCCCGACGTCCCGTCCCGACACCGGTGCGCGGCAGCGGGCCCGCCTGTCCGAAGCCGGCCTGCGGGTGGTGACCCTTCCGGTCCTGCGGGATGTCGACACCGCCGCCGACGCGGCGGTGGTCGCCCGGATCGCACCAGGTGGACGGTTCGCCGCGACGCTGCGAAGCTTCCAGGAAGATCACGCCAACCTGGCGATGATCCCATGACCAGCGGTCAGGCACTCGCGGCCGTCCACGGCCGGTGCTGCCCCACCGCCGTCTACGAAGCTGGGCTACGGTCCGTCTCAGGACAGTTGTGGATACGTCATACCGACGGGCGGCGGGAGCCGCTGCCGGTCGGCCGCTGGCGGGGCAGCGCCAAACCGGGTGACGCGTCCCTGCTGCGTCGATGTAACGGGCCGACTCTTGACGTGGGCTGCGGCCCTGGCCGCCTTGCCGCGGCGCTCACCAGCAGCGGCGTACCCGCCCTCGGCATCGACGTGGCCCCGTTCGCGGTGAGGCTCGCCCGCCGCGCCGGCGCGGTGGCGCTGCGACGTGACGTGTTCGGCCACCTGCCCGGCGAAGGGCGGTGGGCCGTGCTGGTCCTCGCCGACGGGAACATCGGGATCGGCGGCGATCCGGTTCGGCTGCTGCGCCGCACCGCCGAACTGCTCGCCCCCGCCGGCCGGGCACTGATCGAGCTCGAACCGCCCGGGACACCGACCGGCACGTCCCTGATCCGGCTGGAGGGGCCGGACGGCCGGCTGTCGCGGGCGTTCCCCTGGACCTTCGTGGGCGTCGAGGAAATCACCCACCTCGCCGCGGACGCCGACCTGCGCGTCACGGAAACCTGGCACGGCCAGGGCCGCTACTTCGCCGTCCTGTCCACCGGGCGCCACAAGCCCCGGCCCTTTCAATCAGCCGGCCGGAATCTCCCTGAACCAGATCAGAACTTTCCGTTTGAAGAAAAACGGGTACAAATAATACGGTAGATAATTATGGCGGCAGCGCACGCCCAGATCAGGCCGAGGACAATCCCGAGGTTGCGTCCATATGGCAGTGGATTGACCGAGGGATTGTCGGCTGACCCGCCGTAGCCGCGCCACAGGGGCAGCGACGCCAGGGCGACCGCCGCGCTGACCACCGACGCCCCCTGCAGCACCGCCCGGTACGGTGCCGGGACCAGCCTGCCGAGCACGAATCCGGCGGCCATCGTCGCCGGGACGACCAGCAGGTCGTGGACCACGATCCCGCCGATCAGCCACGCCGTCGTGTTCGGCGGGTTCGTGGCCGGCCGCCCGTCGGCCAGGCCGTGGATCCCGTACCCGATCGCGGCCAGGCCGGCGGCCACCACCAGAACCCGCAGCACGGCCGCGACCGTGAGGCCGGTACTGGTACCGGTACCAGTACCAGTACCGGAATCCGCGCCCGCCGGGCCGGCAGGACGCCCCAGGCCACCTGGCTCCTCCTGCCCGTGGATGCGCGGCAGCGGCACCTGTCCGTTCACAGCATCACCACCCGGTGTACCCATTTGGTCTGCAGGACGCCGGGCCTGTTCGGCGCGATCAGCCGCGCCGGGTATCCGTGGTCGATGTCCAGCTCCGCTCCGTTGAGGACGGTGGCCAGCAGGGTCAGCGGGTCCCGGGCATGCGGCGGGCGCACCTCGCTGCTCCGGTAGGCCCCGCCCGCCTCCAGGGACTCCACCCGCACCGTCGCGTCCACCGGGACATCGGCGGCATCCAGCAGGTCCCGCAGCCGGAGGCCACGCCAGGTGGCGTCCGCGGCCCAGCCCTCCACACACGTGATCGGCAGCCTCGATTCGTGATGGGGCAACGCCCGCAGCTCGTCGAGAGTGAGGACGAACGGGCGCGGGCCGACCACCTCCAGCCGATAGCCCGGGCTGCGGGCAGCCGCGGCGACCCCGGCCGCCACCGCGGTCCTGTTGACCGGCAGCCCCTGCGGGCCGATGTCCGGCCGGCGCGGCCCGAGCAGGTCGAGCCCGGACAGGCCCGGCATCCACTGCCCCGCGGTCGTCACCACGATGACACCGGCGGCGCTGGTGACGGCGATACCGAGACCGCGCCGGGACAGCCCGTTGCCCGGCGGCTCGGGAGCACTCACCCGGTCCGTCAGGTGCTGCCGGCTGTTCCGGCCGCGGCCCACGTTCGCCCGCACGACCGCGAGTTTCGCGACGATATGTACACCCAGCGCGCCGATCGTGATCCAGGCGACCCAGTAGTGGGTGACGGTGAAGAAGAACCGGAACCGGTACCACTGGGCGGTGTTCGCGATCCCGGTGGCCAGTTGGAAGACGGCCCCGGCGATCAGCGGCACGATCGACAGCCGCTCCAGGGCATGAGCGACCGAACGCACCGGCGGCCACTCCCACAGCCGCGGGTACACCGTCCACAGCTTCACCAGCAGCAACGGGACGCACACCAGCCCGGTCGTCACGTGCAGCCCCTGCGTCACCCGGTACAGCGACACCGGGCGGGACGGCCAGACGTACCACGACGGTGGGTGCTGCATGAAATGCGACACCAGCCCGGTCAGGAAACACACCCCGAAGGCGATCCCGAGCCAGATACCCAGCAGCGAGGCGACCCGCGGGTCGTGCAGGCGGCTGGGAAAGGCGTTCGCACGTAACGGCCCGCGGCGCAGTGTCGCGGGTGGCTCCGGAAGACGTCCGGTGAACAAGCCGGTGATTGGTCGCACGCCCGCACGGTAGGTCCGGCGCGCACCCCGCCGGCCCCGCCGAAGCCTTACGGAACGGAGAAACCGGCCGTGAGGGCACCCGGACCGCCGGGAAACGCTGCCAGGGTCGGGTCCATGCCCCGCGCCCTTCGCGTACCGCACGCACCGCCGGCGACCCGGGCCGTTGCCGACCCGGGGCACGGCCACACCCGCACGCGGACGGCGCGGGCGCGAATGTGGACGCGGACGCGGATGTGGACGGCGTTGGTTACCGCCGCCGTCGGGCTGCTGGGCCTTCTCGCGGTGCAGACGGCGATCCTGCGCCAGCCCGGCTACCTGCCCGGCCGGGCGAGCGTGCTGTACCTGACCATGCTCTGGTGGGTGCTCGGCGTGATCACCGCGGCCCTGCTGCTGCACGCCGCCCCTCGCCGGCTCGCCGTCGGCCTGCTGCTCGCCGGCACCGTCAGCATCCACGCCGTGGCGCTCACCCATGGCCCGCAGCTGTCCGACGACCTCTACCGCTACGTCTGGGACGGCCGGGTGCAGGCAGCCGGTATCGACCCATACCACTACGGCCCGCTCGACCCCGCGCTCGCCCACCTGCGCGACCACTGGCTGTTCCCGGACCCGGCCGGCTGCGCCGCCATCGGGCGCGGCCCGGGCTGCATCCGGCTGAACTATCCCCGGGCGCACACCGTCTACCCCCCGGTGGCGCAGGCCTACTTCACCATGGTGCATTTCCTGCCCGGCCCGCCGGGTGAGCACAAGACGCAGTTCTACGCGTCGCTGGCGTCACTGGCCCTGGTCGGGCTGATGATGACGATGCTGGTGGCGCGGGGCCGGGACCCACGCCACGCCGGCTTCTACGCCCTTTCGCCGCTCGCCGGTCTTGAGATCGGCTCCGACGCGCATGTGGACGTCCTCGCCGCGCTGCTCGCGCTCGGCGGCATCGCGCTCCTCACCTCGCGGCGCCGTCCCCGATCCGCCAGCACCACGCGGACAGGCGGAGCTGGTGGCGCCGGTACAGCCAGCGAAACCGTCGCAGCCGGCGAAACCGATGCGGCCGGGGAAACACCCACCCGTCGCCGGGCCTGGGTCGCCGGGATGCTGCTCGCGGCGGCGGTGGCGGTCAAGCTGTACCCGGCGCTGCTCCTGCCGGCAGCCGCCCGACGCCGCCCGGTCACCCTGATCGGGGCGACCGTCACGGTCGTCGGGCTCTCCTACCTGCCCCACGTCCTGGCCGTCGGGCCAGCGGCCCTCGGCTTTCTCCCGGAGTACCTCAACGTCGAGGGATACGGCCGGGGCAGCCGTTTCCTGCTGCTCACAGCCCTCGGCCTCGACGGGGCCGTCGCCAAGGCCGTCGCCGTGTCGGTGCTGGCGATGGTCACCGTGGCCGTCCTGCGCTGCGACCCGCGCCGGGTTCCCCTCGAACGGGCCGCGCTGTGGCTCGTCGGGGCCGCCTTTCTCATCGCCACCCCGGTCCAGCCCTGGTACGGCATTCTGCTGGTGGCGCTCGCCGTCCTCGCAGGCCGACTGGAATGGCTCGCCGTCGCAGCCGCCGGTCATCCCGTGTACGTCTCCCTGTTCACGGATCTGCCAGGCGATGCCCGGACGCTGCGAATCCTCTCCTACGCCGTCGCCGCGCTCGTCGTACTCATCGCCGCCCTGCTGCGCCGACGACAACGTGCCACCCGGCCTCCGCGCATGTTCGGCGCGGGCATGATGGCCCTCAGCTCCCCCTGTACGGACGGTGAGCAAACCACTCGGACGGGCAGGAGATTCCGGTGACAATTCGTAATCTCACCCCGTCACCATGCGCCAGTGCCATACGGATGGAGCGTACGCACCGCTCCTTTGCCTCCCGCCTGTCCTCCGTCCGGCTGGTGACCAGGCGGCTGTTGGATTCGTAGAGTCGTGTCATGGCGGCGCAGGAGGAGAGCGTACGGGTCGACGCCTGGATCTGGTCCGTACGGCTGGTCAGTACACGGTCGCAGGCGGCCGCGGCCTGCCGCGCCGGGCATGTCCATCTCAACGGTGAGCGGGTCAAGCCGGCCCACGCGGTGCATGCCGGGGACGAGGTACGGGTGCGGCACGCCGGGCGCGAGCGGACCATCGTCGTCACCCGCGTTCTCAACAAACGGGTCAGCGCGACCGTCGCCGGAGAATGCTTCATCGACCGCAGCCCGCCGCCGGCGGCACGGGAGAGCGTCGCGGCGACGGGTGTCCGCGACCGCGGCGCGGGACGCCCGACCAAACGCGACCGACGCGCTCTGGAACACCTGCGCAACCGCGACCTGTAGACCTGTAGACCTGTAGACCTGTAGACCTGTAGACCTGTAAAATCCGCGGACCTGCCGTCGAGCCGCACCCGGGCCCGGGCGCCTGGGTGGACCCGGACAGGCGATGCCGCGGGCGACGCGCGGTCACGGATGGATGCCGCACGACCCGGCCGGGTACGACCGTTGCCAGCGGTCACGTACATCCGCGCAAGGGGGAGAAAATGCCTTATGTAACCGTCGACCAGGAGAATTCCGGCGATATCGATATCTACTACGAGGACCACGGATCCGGCCAGCCGGTCGTACTGATCCACGGTTTCCCGCTCAACGGGGCATCGTGGGAGAAGCAGATCCCGATGCTGCTGGACGCCGGCTATCGGGTGATCCACTACGATCGCCGGGGATTCGGCAGGTCCAGCCAGCCCGTAACCGGCTACGACTACGACACGTTCACCGCCGACCTGAACGCGCTGATCGAAACGCTCGACCTGCGCGACATCGTCCTGGCCGGCTTCTCGATGGGCACCGGCGAGATCACCCGCTATATCGGCGCGTACGGCACCGACCGCGTCGCCGCCGCGGCCCTGTTCGCGCCGCTCGCACCATATCTGCTGAAAACCGACGACAATCCCGAAGGCGTGCCGGCAACGGTGTTCGAGGAGACCAAGCAGGCCATCCGTGACGACCGGTTCGCCTATCAGAAGGTTTTCCTCGACAATTTCTACAACATGGACGTCTTCGGCGGTACCGCCCGCGCCAGCGAGCAGGCCTGGCAGCACGCCTGGGCCGTGGCCACCGACGCCTCGGCGCTCGGCACGTTGCGGTGCGTCGACGCGTGGTGCACCGACTTCCGCGGTGACGTGCCCGCGCTGTCGAACGTCCCGCTGCTGGTCGCGCAGGGCACCGAGGACCGCATCCTGCCCATCGACAACACCGGGCGCCGGCTGCGGGCCCTGGTCAGGAACGCGCAGTATCACGAAGTCGACGGCGGCCCGCACAACATCGGCTGGACCCACCCCGAGGTCGTCAACCCGCTCTTCCTCGGCTTCCTCACCAAGCAGTGACCTCCCTTCCGGCGATTTCCTCCCGGCCGATGCCCTTCCGGCCGTTGGCTCCTGGTTTTTCCGGGCCGCAATCTCTTCAGACAGGTTGATAATACTGAGTGCAACAAGTCAACAGCGGAGAGTTCTCATAAACTCTGAACGCTTCCTGAACTCAGGGCTCAGGTGATCAGCCCACGCTAGGAATGGATCAGACGTGCCGCTGGGGTACGTCGAAGGGGGTAGACGACGATGCGACCTCGACTTGGCACCACGCTCACGACGATCGCGACAGTCGGGACTCTGAGCATCGCGGGCGTCACCGCGGTAGCACTCGCCTCACCTGGCAGCCCCACCAACCTGATCTCCCCAGCCGGGGCGGCGACCACCCTGTCACCGGGCGAGGACTCAAGCAAGGACACGACCACGCTGGACTCCGACCAGCCGCGACACAGGCATCACCACTGGCACGGCGGCCCAGGCTGGTGGGGCTACGACGGCGACGGCGTCGACGGCGTCGACGTGTCCCGCCCGCTGCACGGCGACGCGACGGTCCGGACGGACGACGGCTACCAGGTCATCACCTACCAGCGCGGCGAGCTGACCAGCCTGTCCCAGACCTCGGTCACGATCAGCAGCAAGGACGGGTACAAAGCCACCTACGCAGTGACCGGCGACACCGACCTCTGGGCCGACGGTGACGACGCCGGCATCGGCGACTTCAGGACCGGAACCACCGTGGTGGTGGCCGCGACCGTCGACGGCGACACCCGCACCGCCGAGCATCTCGCCGAGCTGCCGGACTGACCCGCGGAGCCTGCTGCCGGGGCCTGCCAGCGGCCCCAGCATGGCTGGCGGCTCCGCACAGGCCCACGACAGGGCCCGGACAGGCGCACCACCGGCCCGTCCGGGCCCTGTCGGACGGCCTGCCGGACTCGAAAGATCCGCCGTGTGCGCAGGCACGCCAGCCTCCATCCCCGGACGCTCCCGCCGTGCTGTAGGCTGTTGTCCAGCATCAGACGGAGCCTTGGTCGACCGGAACCCCGATCAACCTCAGAGGCCCCGGAGGAAGCTTCTCAGGAACATGATCACATGATCCTGGCAGGCTCTTCTCACTGAAGACAGGCAGCGGCAACCGGCAAGGCATGTGATACAACTGAACAGCACAGCATGGTCCCGTGGTGAAGTCTGGAGTTCACGCCGCCCTGTCAAGGCGGAGGTCGCGGGTTCGAATCCCGTCGGGACCGCGCTCACGTCATCGGATGCCAGCAGCGACAGCACGCTGACGACATCCATCGATGTGGCCTGCTAGGCCCGCGTATGACAGGATGGTCGCACCGGGGCAGGTAGCTCAGTCGGTACGAGCGTCCGCCTGAAAAGCGGAAGGTCGGCGGTTCGACCCCGCCCCTGCCCACCCTTTTGACCTGCGGAAATAGCAGGATTTGTCGATCACCGGTTGATCGTTATATGGCAACAGGTGTGGCAGCGGCGTCGCGTGATCCCAGTGGCGGCCCGTCTGTCACCGCGGGTGACCTGCGTAAACGGTGAAGCTGACCATCCGCTTTCCGGATGGGAGGTCACGAGGCCTGTGTTCGCGGACGTTGCCACAAGGTAGAGGTCTCGTATGGCAACGGGGCTCGGCCGGCCCGGTCGCGTCGGGTCTGTGACCTGCAACGGTGCTCAGGATCGGGGCCGGTAGACCGTCCGCTTGTGCGGCGGACGGTCGAGGATCTACCAGTCCTCATCGGTACAAATTCTCTCGTGTCGGGTTACCCGTGGCGGAAGCGGGTGCCGGAGCGGTCCAAGGGGACGGGGCCACCTGGCCCCTATGGGGATCGCCGACAGTCTGATGGCGGGCTGCGTTGGGGTGCCGAGCCGATCTGCACGGATTTTGTCCGAGCACGGCTTGCAGCTCGCCCCGTCAACCTACTGCGACGCGCTACGCCGGGCGCCTACGGCTCGGCAGCTGCGCGACACCGAGCTGGAATCCTTTGGTGAAGCGGGTGCATGAGGAGAACTACGGCGTCTACGGAGCGCGGAGGCGTGGCTGACGCTGAACCGGCAAGGCGTTTGCCCGTTGCACTGTGGAACGGCTGATGCGCAACCTCGCCTGCACGGTGCCCGCCGGGGCCGCCGCCGCCGGACTGACCACCCTGGCTGATCCGGCTGCTGCTCGCCCCGGTGACCTGGTCGGTCCCGGTTTGGCTCGCCCGCTCCGACCTTGCCTCCGGCAAGCACCCGACGCTGTCGGCATAGCATCCCGACGGCGCTTTCCTGAACTCTGCGGGTCGCGTTGTTCTGGTCAGGTGCAGCAGTCGCAGCCGAGTACGCATCCGCAGGCGTCGACGGTGCCACCCAGGTCGACGGGGGTGGGCAGGACCGGGCAGCAGGTGTCTCCCGCCCAGGCGTTACGGCCTTCTTTGACGGCGATGACGGCGATCACCAGGGCGGCGATCGGGTCGGCCCAGGCCCAGCCGAGGGTGGTGTTGGCGATCAGGCCGATCAGGAGCACGACGGACAGGTAGGTGCACAGCAGGGTCTGTTTGGAGTCCGCGATGGTGGAGGCGGAGCCGAGTTCCCGGCCGGCGCGGCGTTGGGCGGTGGACAGGAATGGCATGACGGCCAGGGACAGCGCGGCGAGGACGATCCCGGGCAGGGATCCGTCCGCCTGTCCGGTCCCGGCGAGTACCCGGACCGCGTCGACGGTGACATAGGCGGCGAGCGTGAAGAACGACACCGCGATGATCCGCAGGGTCGTCTTCTCCCGGGCCTGGCGCGAGGCGTGGTCGGCGGCGGAGAACTGCCAGGCGACCGCGGTGGCGGAGGAGACCTCGACGACCGAGTCCAGACCGAAACCGATCAGTGCGGTCGAGGACGCGATTGTGCCCAGGGCGAGGGCGGCGACGGCCTCGATGACGTTGTAGGTGATGGCCGCGGCGACGAGGAACCGGATCCTGCGGGTGAGAGCTGTCCGGCGGGCAGGGGAGGGGCTGAGGATCAGCTGGGACATCAGCAGCAGCCCTTGTCCTCGGTGTCGGGGCAGGCGCGGTCAGCTGCGACCGCGAGGACTGCGGTGCACAGGACGTCGAGGGCCTCACCCAGGCGGGGGTCGGCCAGTTCGTAGCGGGTGCGGCGCCCGACAGGGACGGCGACGACCAGGCCGCAGCCACGCAGGCAGGCCAGATGGTTCGACAGGCGGCTTCGGGAGATGCCCAGCTGGTCGGCCAGGTCGGCGGGGTGGGCCGGGGCGTCGCGCAGGGCGAGCAGGAGCCGGGCGCGGATCGGGTCGGCCAGGGCGCGACCGAACCGGGCAAGGATCTCGATGTCGGGGGCTACGGTCAGCACCACTTAACAGTACAGATAATCCTGAACTCAGAACCAGCTGAACTAGTGGACTGCGGGCTGGCCGCGTTCATCTCGTGGCAGTGCAGAGTCCGGTCCGATCACGCCCACCGACCTGGCGGGAGGATGCCAAAGTCGCTGAACCGGCCTCTATCGGCGTCACCCGCCGTAGCCGGTCACCGTCCGCTTATGGAGCCGCATCCACTGGTAGAACCATCGGCAACCTCGGTGAGAATCGGGCACCTGGAACCGCATCGACCAGCCGTCCACGGCGATCGAGGAACTGCCGGCGCGGATCGAGGAGGCCATGCGCCTTTTTCGCCGCCAGTGTGACCGGCCGGCGACCATCCCCGGCATCGGCCGGCACACGGCCGAAGTCATCACGCGGACCGCCGACCTGTGCGCCGCTGCCGGCGTACTCCACTGGCTCTTCCGGCGAGGCCGAAGGCGGTCGCGGCGCCGATGGCATCGGGCAGCTGCAGGTCGGGCGCGGCCCTGTCGACCACGGTAAGCCCGCCAGCACGGCGGGAACTGCGGCGATCCGGCTGGTTGACACCGTCGCATCACGACGGCTCGGTGGCGGGGATGCGTGCTCCCGGCACGGTGGAGGCGACCACCTCGCCACTAACTTGTAATGGTTTTCATTACCTGCTACGTTAATGAAAATGGATCCTAGTATGGATCGCGGGTCCGGTCGGCTGACGAGCGGGGAGATCGTGGTGGATGGTGCGAGGCTGGTCGTGGTAGGGCGGTGGCGGGTCCGGCGCGGTCTGGGGGCGGTGGCCGCCGGCGTGGTGATGCTCGTGGCCGCGTGTGGGACGTCCTCGTCGGGGGATTCCGGGAGCGCTGATGGTGGCAGCGGGAAGATCGCGGTGGTGGCGACGGAGAATTTCTGGGGCAGTATCGCCGCCCAGCTCGGGGGTGATCGGGTGGCGGTCACCAGCATCATCGACAATCCTGACGCCGATCCGCATGACTACGAGCCGACCTCGGCGGATGGCCGGGCGATCGCCGGTGCGCGGTTGGTCATCGACAACGGTGTCGGCTACGACCCGTGGGCGGGCCGGCTGGCGGCGGCGAACCCGGCGGAGGGGCGGACGATGCTGACCGTCGGTGAGCTGGTTGGTGCGAAGGACGGGGACAATCCGCACCGCTGGTACAACCCGGCGGACGTCACCAGTGTGATCGATGCGATCACCGCGGACTACAAGAAGATCGACCCGGCGGACGCGGCCTATTTCGACCGGCAGCGGGCGTCGTTCACCACGACGACGTTGAAGCCGTACACCGATCTCATCGCGTCGATCAAGAAGACGTATGGAGGGACACCGGTCGGGGCGTCGGAGAGCATCTTCGAGATGCTGTCCCCGGCTCTCGGGTTGGACCTGCTGACCCCACCGGCCTTCCTCCGTGCGATCACGGAGGGCACTGACCCGACCGTCGCGGACAAGACCACCATCGACGATCAGATCAGCACCGAGAAAATCAAGGTATACGTGTACAACAGTCAGAACGCCACCCCGGACGTGCAGCGGCAGGTCGAGGAGGCGAAGGCTGCCGGTATCCCGGTGATCACTATTACCGAGACGCTCACCCCGGCCGGTGCGTCCTTCCAGGATTGGCAGGTCGCCCAGCTGACAGGCCTGCGGACGGCGCTGGCGCAGGCAACCGGGAAGTGACGCGATGACGGTGCGCACACGATCCACCCAGGTGTCCGTCGATGCCATCGACACGGTCCTGCCCGCTGGTACCGACCCGCCGACCGCAGTGAACACGGCGGCGGTGTTGTTCCGGAACGCCGCGGTCCGCCTGGGCGGGCGGCTGGTGTGGAGCGGGGTGGATGTCGAGGTCGCCGCCGGGGAGTTCGTCGCGGTTCTCGGGCCCAACGGGGTCGGTAAGTCCACCCTGCTCAAGGCGGCTCTGGGCCTGCTGCCGCTGTCCGTGGGGCGGGCGGTGGTGCTGGATCGGCCGCCCGGGCGGGCCCGCGCCGAGATCGGGTATCTGCCGCAGCGACGCAGCTTCGACCCGTCGGTACGGATCCGCGGGATCGACATCGTCCGCCTCGGTGTCGACGGCCACCGGTGGGGTCTGCCCCTGCCCGGCGGGGAGCGCGGCCGGGCAGCCGGGCGGCGGGTGGCCGAACTCGTCGAGTTGGTCGGCGCCACCGGCTACGCTCACCAGCCGATCGGCCGGCTCTCTGGCGGGGAACAGCAGCGGCTTCTGATCGCCCAGGCGCTCGCCCGCCGGCCCCGGCTACTCCTCCTCGACGAACCGTTGGACAGTTTGGACCCGCACAACGCCGCCGCGGTCGCGGCGCTGATCCGTACGATCTGCCAGAGAGCGGGGGTGACCGTGCTGATGGTCGCCCATGACGTCAACCCGATCCTGTCCAGCCTCGACCGGGTCGTCTACCTCGCCGGCGGCGGCGCGGTGTCGGGCTCTCCCACCGAGGTCATCACCAGCGCGACGTTGAGCCGGCTCTACCAGACCCCCATCGAGGTGCTGACCGCCTCGGATGGGCGGATGGTCGTTGTCGGCCAACCCGAACCGCCCGCGGCGCACACCGACCGCCACGTCGGGACCGGCCACTCGTGATCGTCGCTGCCGCGGCCGACGCGGGCCTGTCGTGGAACCTGGTCCGCGATGTCCGGCAGATGTTCGCCTACCCGTTCATGGTGAACGCGTTCCGGGCCGGGACCGTCGTCGCGGTCACCGCCGGGGCGACCGGGTGGTTCATGGTCCTGCGCCGCCAGACGTTTGCCGGCCACACCCTGGCCGTGGCCGGTTTCCCGGGCGCTGCTGGCGCGGTCTGGCTCGGTCTGGGTGCGACCTACGGCTATTTCGCTTTCTGCCTGGCCGCGGCATTCCTCATCGCGGCCATTCCCACCGCCGGTGGAGCCGCCGCGGGCCGGGCCGCGGAGTCGGCCACCGTCGGTACCGTGCAGGCGTTCGCACTGGCCTGCGGATTCCTGTTCGTCAACCTGTACAAGGGATTCCTCGGCGGGGTCAACGCGCTGCTGTTCGGCAGTTTCTTGGGGATCACCGACGGCATGGTCCTGACCCTGACCGCCGTCGCCGTGGCGATCCTGGCCGTGCTGGCGCTTTTCGGGCGGCCGTTGCTGTTCGCCTCGCTCGATCCGGCTGTGGCGACCGCCGCCGGAGTGCCCGTGCGGGCCCTGTCGGTGGCCTTCCTGATCCTGCTCGGGAGTACTGCCGCGGAGGTCAGTCAGATCACCGGCACTCTCCTCGTGTTCACCCTGCTCGTCATTCCCGCGGCAACCGCACAGATTCTCACCACCCGCCCGGCGCTCAGCCTTGCCCTCACTGTGCTGTTCGGGCTGCTGGTCACCTGGGCCGGGCTGACCGTGGCCTACTACTCGCCGTACCCGATCGGCTTTTTCATCACCAGCTTCTCCTTCAGCCTGTACCTGCTCGCCCGCCTCGCCGTCCACGCGCATGACCTGCTCGACCGGACCGCCCGCACCCCCCATCCCGCGCGGGCGTCGGCATGACCGCGGAGACGGCGGACACCGGACTGACCGCGATGTTCGACCACCCGTTCATGCAGCACGCCTTCCTCGCCGGAACAGGGATCGCCATGGCGGCGGGACTCGTCGGCTATTTCCTCGTCCTGCGTGCGCAGGTCTTCACCGCCGACGCGCTGTCCCATGTGGCGTTCACGGGCGCGCTCGCCGCCCTGACCACCGGGATCGACGCCCGCATCGGCCTGTTCGCCGCCACCATCACCGTCGGGTTCGCCCTCGGTGTCCTCGGCCCCCGCGGCCACGCCGACGACGTCGTCATCGGCAGCGTGTTCGCCTGGGTCCTCGGCCTCGGCGTGCTCTTCCTCACCCTGTACACGACCCACCGCAGCACCGGCAATGGCACCGTCGGCGTCACCGTCCTGTTCGGCTCGATCTTCGGATTGGATGCCTCCCACGCCTGGGAAGCAGCCGTGCTCGCCGCCCTGCTCTGCCTCGCCGTCATCGTGATCGGACGTCCCCTGCTGTTTGCGAGCCTGGACGCCGCGGTCGCCGCCGGCCGCGGTGTCCCCGTCCGCCTCCTCGGCGTCGGATTCCTCGGCCTGGTCGGGGCGACCGCGGCCGAGGCCACCCAGGCCGTCGGCGCGCTCCTGCTCCTCGGCCTGCTCGCCGCGCCCGCCGGCGCCGCCCACCGGCTCGCCACCCGCCCCTACCGCGGCATGGGGATCTCCACCGCGGTCGCGGTCGCCGTGACCTGGGCCGGCCTGACGACCAGTTACCTTGCCCCGCGGATCCCCCCAAGCTTCGCCATCCTCGCCTTCGCCACCGCCAGTTACGCCGTCGCCCTGACCGTCACCACCCGCACCGCCACCGCCATCCACCCGCCGGTGCAATCACCGGCAACCTCGACGGCGCAGAGGTCTCCGACCTCCTCATGAGCCCCAATCTCGTGAGAGGAGAGAAGGTGCCCACCGACGACGTTCGTGCCCCTGACGAAGCCGACACCCGCGACGCACGGCGGGAACCGCAGCGGTGGCGCGTATCCCGCGGCCCTCGTCCCCCACGCGACACCCCGCAACGCCGCACAGTGCTGGCTGCGCTCACCGCTGCCGGCGGAGGGTTCCGCAGCGCCCAAGCCTTGCACGAGCAGATACGCGCCAGCGGGCACCGCATCGGCCTCACCACGACGTACCGCATTCTGTACGACCTGGTAGGCGATGCCACCGTCGACACGATCCGCGGCGAGGACGGCCAGCAGCTGTTCCACCTCGCCCGAACCACCGGGCACCACCACCACCTGGTTTGCCGCAGCTGCGGACACAGCATCGACGTTGCCTCCGACACCGTCGAGACCTGGACGGCAGACCTCGCTGCCGCACACGGATTCGCCGACCTCAGCCATGCGATCGACCTGTTCGGACTCTGCGCCGGATGTCAACCTGACCGGTGATCCTGGGGCGTCGGGTCAGTGTTCGTCCCAGTGCCCGTCGTGGTCGGCGTGGCGATGGTTGTCGTGGATGTAGTCGATGTGGTCGTGGTGGGGGACGGCGACGTGGCCGCAGCCATAGGTGTGCGGGTGTTCTGAGGTGGTGTGGTGGGCCGGGTGGCTGGTGGTGGTCACGGGCGTTCTCCTTGGCGGAGGGCGTTGAGCGGTGCAGGCGCGTGACATGGCCCGTCGGCGAGGCAAGTGATCATGCGAGGCGTACCGACGCGCGAGTGCCCCCAGTAGCGGGCTCGCCCCTCCGGTGCGCGGCGGAGGGTAAGTGTTCGATCACATGAACACGGTAGGGCCTCTTCCCGTCTCGCGCCATGTGAACGTGCCACTCCAATTGGTATTGACAACGGTTGTCAAGCCGGAGATTGTTGATGTTCCAAGTACCTGCGTCAGGAGGTCACTGATGTCCTTGACCGTGTCCCCGGATCTGCTCGCTCAGGCTGAAGCCGGTCATGTCGACCAGGAGGCGTTTCTCGCGTGTGTGCGGGACTCGCTTCCGTACGCCTACAGCCTGGTGGAGCGGCTCGCCGGTGAGCTGCCCACCGCCGAGCGGGACTTCGCCGACAACCTGGTTCCGCCGGCGGACAACGTGGCGCAGGGGCAGTTGCTGCGGGCGATGGCGAGCACTTCGATCCGGGGCGCTGGAACGGCGTTTCGGGGTGGCGTTGGCGTTCCAGAACTGCCATCGGCTGGCCGCGTTCCGCCCGCAGGCGGTCGGAGGCGAGCAGCACCGCCGGTTTATCTCCGCGGAGAGCCAGGTCCTCAACCAGCAGCCGGAGTTTGTCGACTGCTGACAGACCGTCAGGGTGCATGGCTGTGTCGCGTGACCGGCTCGGCCGGGCGTCGGTTCGATCGGGATGTCGCCGCAGCAGGGGGCGGTTTCTCTGCCGGCTCCGGTTCTCGGTGGGGCGCCCTATGGTCAAGCCGCATGTGGGCTGTGGTCATCCTTGTTCTCCTGGCTATCCGTTCAGGTCCGGTAGCCAGGAGGGGAAGGGGTCCGGTAGCTCGTGCCAGCTGTCCTCGCCGAGAGCGAGCTCGGCGTCGGTGAGCAGGCATGAACGGAAGATTCTGGTGAGGGCCGCCGGGTCGGCGTGCAGACCGATCAGGGCCAGTTCCTGGACGCGGTAGCCGTAGTAGGGGTCCCAGCCAGGACAAGCGGCCCTGTGGTCCGCGGGTGCGGTGTCGACGGCGGGCCAGTAGCCGTCGGGAGCGAGCGTGAGTCCCCGCCCGGCGTGGTCCCAGGCCATCCTTTGGTCGGGTCGGCTGGCGAGCCACAGCCAACCCCGGGAACGCACCACGCCGGCGACCAGGCCGTCCATGCAGTCATGCAGCCGCTGTGGGTGCAACGGCCGGCGGGCAGCGAGCACCGTGGCGGTGATCCCGACCTCGCTGGTCGGCAGGTCGTCCGCGGTGCGTGCGCCTAGCATCCGCAACCAGCCCGCGTGCCGGTGCGAGCCGATCTCGTCGTATCCCGCGCCGCCGTCCGGGCCGGCGGAGGCGAGGATATCGCTGGCCGGTGTGGCTCGGCCGACGACGGTCACAGGTCGGGCCGTCGGGTTCAGACGCCGTACCAGCGTGTCGAGCTGCAGCATGTCGCAGACATCGATCTCGTCGGTGGCGGCGAGGGCGACGACCTCAGCGCGTTCGACCTGGTCGACGAGGGCCGCTGGCACCGTCCGACCGAGACGGGGAACGGCGAGGCCTCGGCCGGCGAAGGAGTCACAGCCGTCCAGGTCCTCGAACGCGGTCGTCGCGTCGACCAACGCCACCGACGACACCACGCTGAGCGCGGGGCAGCCGGCCAGGCCCGGTATCAGGTCCAAGGGAACGTATCCCGGTGGTGCCACCACGACGGCTTCGACGTGTCCATCGGCCGTGAGTTCCGCAGCCGAGGCGGCGATGTCCCGGGAGACGACGTCGACGAGGCTCACGTCCTGGGCGGGTAGCGCGGACCTGCACGGCGATCCGTCACCCACGTCGAGCGATCGGACGACGACTCCTCCCACCGGGTGGGACGGGCACCGGTAGGAGAGCACGGGGACGGGGCGAACCCCACCGCCTGCGGGGGCCGCCACCACCCCGACGTCACCCCCGGCAGTGCACACCAACGTCACAGACAGTGGGATCGGCTGGCGCATAGTGGTCGTTCTCCGGAAGTGGGCTGGCTGGGCTCGGGAACTGGCCGGCCAGGCCGGTCAGCTGCTGCGTCTCGTACCGGTGCCGGGCGGACTGTCCGACGGACGGACCGCGCTCAGCCGGCCGCCCTGGGTTCCCGCCACGACAAGCGCCGCGTCGGCGGTCCAGGTGACCGAGCTGACGGGCGCGCCCAGATCGACCTCGAAATGCGGACGCCGGGAACTACCACTTCCCCGCCAACCGGCCAGACGGCCATCCCTGCCACCACTGGCGAGCAGCGGCGGGGCGGCCGTGCGCTGGCCAGCCCGGCCGGCTGCCGAGCCCGTTCGGACCGGTGGGACGGGGGCGGGGGCGTAGGCGAGTGCGACGACGAGTCCGGCGTGCGTGCGCAGTGAGGCCGGGCGCTGCCCGGCCGGGCCCTTGCCGCCGAGGTTCCACACGGTGACTTCCTCGCCGCCGCCGGCGGCGAGCCGTTGGGAATCCGGGGCGAAGGCGATAGCGGTGACCTTGGCGGGATAGCCGCTCATCTCGTAGTCCTCGCCGGACCACAGCCGCCACAGGTGGATCGAGGCGTCCTGATTACCGGAGGCGGCCCAGCGGGCGTTCGGTGCGACGGCGATGGTGAGCAGCGAACCCTTCCAGTCGAAGGTGCGTACCGGTTCAGTGCGGTTGGGTCCGGGTTCGTACCAGCGGATGCCGCCGTAGCAGGCGACGGCAAGTCGGTGGCCGGCCCAGGCGAGTGCGGTGACGGTGCTGGGCTGGCCGGGCCAGCGGGTGACGATGGTCCCGTCGGGCCGCAGCAGCAGGACCTCGCGGCCTCGGCCGGCGGCGAGGTACTGCCCGTCGGGGGACCAGGCCAGTGCGTGTACCCAACCCTGGCCCATGACGGCGTCGCGCCGGCCGATCGTGATGTCGCCGATGACGACGGTCCCGTCGGCTCCGCCGACGGCGAGGCGGCGGCCGTCCGGCGACCACGCCGCGGCGAGTGCCCCGAGTTCGTGGTGTGGCATCTCGGTGACGATGATCCCTTCGTCCGTGTCGATGACGACGGTGCGGCCGGACAGGGAGGCGGCGGCGACCAACGACCCGCGCGGTGCGGCGGTGACGGTGCTCACCGCGTCGTCGAGGTCGATCGACCAGACGGGTGTGGTCGGTGTTCGACCGGCGGTGAGGAGGTTGGCGGTGCGGCTCACCGTGCGCTCGCGAGACAGCGGCGTAGTCCGGTTTCGAGGGCGGCGCGGTCGAGGTGGCGTCCGATGAAGACCAACCGGCTGACCCGGGCCGCGTTGCCCCAGGGCTGGCCGTCGGTGCCTTCGAAGAGCATGTGGACGCCCTGGAAGACGTACCGGTTCTGCTGGTCGGCGACGGCGAGTACCCCCTTGGACCGGAAGATGTCGGCGCCCTTGGTCGACAGCAGCTCGCCGAGCCAGTCGTTGAGCTTTGGTATGGACAGGTCTCCGGCCAGTTCGATGCCGACGCTGGACACGGTCAGGTCGTGTTGATGCTCACCGTCGGTGAGGAACGCGGGGTCGACGTCGAGTGCGCGCCCGAGGTCGAACGCGCCAACGTCGAGGACCTTGTCGAGGTCGACTTTGGCGTACTGGGCGGGCAGGATCTCCGCAACTTTGTTGATCGCCCGGATCCGGCCGATCACCTCGTCCAGTTGCGCCTCGTCGACAAGGTCGGTCTTGTTCAGCACGATCCGGTCGGCGAACGCGATCTGCTCGACCGCCTCGTTCTCCACGCCCTCGGGCTTGGTGTCGTCGAGGTGGCGGGCCAGGTGCCGGGCGTCCACGAGCGTGAGAATGGCGTCCAGCCGGAGCTGGCCGGCGATCTCGTCGTCGACGAAGAAGGTCTGCGCGACCGGGGCCGGGTCGGCCAACCCGGTGGTCTCGATGAGGATGTGGTCGAACCTGTCCCGGCGGCGCATCAGCGTGCCGAGGATGCGGATCAGGTCCCCGCGCACGGTGCAGCAGATGCAGCCGTTGTTCATCTCGAAGATCTCTTCTTCGGCGTCGACGACCAGAGCGTCGTCTATACCGATCTCACCGAACTCGTTTTCGATCACGGCGATGCGCTTGCCGTGTTCTTCGGTGAGGATCCGGTTGAGCAGCGTGGTCTTGCCGCTGCCGAGGAAGCCGGTGAGCACAGTCACCGGGACCTTGGCGGCCTGACTGGCCGGCGGCGAGGTGGCGTCAGTGGGCATGCGTTTCTCCGGAGAGGTGGAAGGCACGGCGCACGTCGGACTCGGTGAGGCACGCCGCGGGACCGGGCAGGGTGACCGAGCGTCGGCCGGCTGCCGGCAGTGCGGCCAGGACAGTCTCGACGGGTGGACAGCCCGGCTCCGCGCACGCCAGCTGGGCGACGAGCATGGTCACCTCCTCGTCGAGGTCCAGCGCGGCGCGGATCCAGCCGCGCAGCTTCTCGGCGATGGCCGGATCGACTGCGGGCGGCCGTGTTCCACCGGGACTGAGCAGGCTCATCCGGCGGCCACGGTGGCCACGGTGGGCTCGGTGGGAACGGTGGGAACGGGACGGGGCATGGTGCCACCCTGATGAAAACGAAAACTATTGTCAATATTGGGGCGGAGGGTGATCGTCGGGGCGCGCGGTTCCCGCGGCACGCCGGCGAGGTGCCCAGAGCTGTGGTCGACTACGTCGAGCAGCAGGTCGGGGTCGAGCCGGATCCGTTCGGGAAGTACGTGTTTTCCGGCCGAGCCATCGAACGTCACTGTGCGGAGATCCGCTGGGAGTTGGGGTTCCGGAAGTGCGCTCTCGCCGATGAGGACGCGTGGGCGCCTGGATGGCCTTCGAGGTGTGTCCGGTCGAGTTGACCGACGACTGGCAGCGTCGGGCGTTGCTGGCCCGGTGTCGGGCGCAGCGGGTCGAGCCGCCGGGGCCGTCGTGAGTTGAGCGGGTGCTGGGCGCGGCGCGGGCGGCGTTCGAGCAGCAGTTCACCGGCGCTGGTGGTCAGTCGGCTGCCGGCCGCCGCAGTGAAGCGGTTGGAAGAGCTGGTGGCCGTTCCCGACGACGCTGGCGACGTGGCGTGTTGGACCCGCTCAACCTGTTCGAGGACGCCAACACGTCACCGGGCGCCGCGCCAAGGTGACCGTGAAGGGTGGCTACACCGGCTGGGTGGTCTGGGGCCGCGGCACCGCTTTTACCGTGACTGTAAGGGGCGAAGGCCGCCATGGGGTGGCCTCGCATCCTGATCTCCGTTCCGCGGCACTGCGAGCCAGCCCGTCGTGGACTGGGGCGAGTGGCTTGGCGGGCGTCCGCTGAGCCTGTCGGGTCCGGTTAGCGCGGCGTGACGGCCTGATGTGGGTTGCGGGCATGGGGAAAGGTGAAGGTTGGGTCGATCTGGATCGACAGGTCCGTGCCGGTGGCGGCGTCGGCCCAGGATCGGGCGTTACGGAGGTGGAGGTCGTGCATCTGTCGGAGGAAGGCATCGGGGTCGTGTTCGGTGGCGTCGACGGCGTCGCGGATGGTGTCGAGTGCGATGCGGATGACCGGTTCGAGGTCGTCGAGGTGGAAGGGTCTGCCCTGCTCCATCGCACGCACTGGTGCCGACGGTCCGACACAGACGAGGAGGTCGTCGCCGACCTCACGGCGCAGGAACTCCTCGTCGACGTCATCGGTGACCTTGTTACCGATCACGGACAGGGTGATGTCGAACTCGCGGGCGTAGTCGCGGTACTGGCGGTGGACGGCGACGGCTTTGCGGGTTGGTTCGCAGACGAGGAAGGTGTGGTCGAAGCGGGCGAACAGGCCGGAGGCGAAGGCGTCGGCGCCGGCGGTCATGTCGACGACGGCGTATTCGCCGGGTCCGTCGATCAGGTGGTTGAGCAGGAGTTCGACCGCGCCGAGTTTGGAGTGGTAGCAGGCCACACCGAGGTCTTCGTCGGTGAACGCTCCGGTCGCGACCAATCGCACGCCATCGACATCGGTGGCGAAGCGTCGCCACAGCGGGTTGTCGTCGGCGAGGGGGAGCAGCCGTGATCCGGTGCCGGGCGGGGTGGTCTTGACCATCATGTCGGCGGACGGGACGCGGGGGTTGTCGCCGCGGAGGTAGTCCTTGATCTCGTGGAGGTGCTCGCCCATCGCCACGGGCGCGGCCGCGTCGTCGAGGCCGAGCGCGGCGCCGAGGTGCTGGTTGATGTCCGCGTCGAGAGCGAGGACGGGTGCGCCGGCTGCGGCGAGGTGGCGGCAGAACAGCGAGGACAGGGTGGTCTTGCCACTGCCGCCCTTGCCGACAAAAGCGATCTTCATGATAGGTGGCTCCGAGGTCGTGGCGGCGTTGCCGCGATCCAACTGCCTGATGGCTGTCCGTAATAGTAATCGTTTTCGTTAGCAGCGCTGGCGGGGCCCTGCCCCTCCGGGCGTGGGGGTGTCGTCTGTCTCTGCCCTCCAACGCGTGGCGGGCTCTGCCTCGGGTGGTGTGTGCGTCACCTGCTGGGCGGCGGCCCAGGGGATCTCCGGCGCGGCAAAGCTGTGGTCTTCCCGGGCATGGCGCGTTCGCGTGGTTCGGCCAGGCCGTCCACGGCGACGAACAGCCGTCCGACCTCGACTACCGCGACCCGCGTCGAACGGTCCAATGGGCGGTGTTCGGCACCTGGTCGCCGTTTCGAACGGGCTTGATGATCAGAGGCTTGTCTTCGCCGCGATCGGCCGGGCGGGGATGTGGGTGTGGGGTGCCGCCTCGCCGGCCGTGTGGTCGGGCAGGTTCCGGTCGGCGTGGTCGGCGTGGAACAGTGCCTCGGCGAGCAGGGCCTGCACGTGGACGTCCGCGGCGGAGTAGTAGACGAAGGTACCTTCGCGGCGTCCACGGACCAGCCCGGCGAGGCGCAGTTTGGCCAGGTGCTGGCTGACCGTCGTGGGTGCGGCGCCGACGAGGTCAGCGAGGCAGGCAACCGAGGACTCACCTTGTAGCAGCGCCCAGAGGATCTTGATGCGGGTGGGGTCCGCGAGTAGCCGGAAGCCTTCGGCGGCCAGATGGACCTGTTCCTCGTTCGGCATCCGGAAGTCCGGCAGATCGCTGTGCACGTACCAAGGTTAACCGATACACCCTGCTACTCGGCTGTCCAGTAGCCTTCCTGCCTAGCTATATACGTGGTCACGCAGGTAGCGTGATTCGGGTGACGCTGACGACGAGTCCCGCTTCCGCCGCCCTTCATCCGGCCGAAGCGCACGCCGTGGTGGCGGGGCGGGAGCTGGCCGCCCGTCTCTGGGTCCTCACCGAGGTGCGCTGGGCGACGTTGGCGAGTGTGATGTTCGCGGTCGGCGGCGTCATGCAGGTGACCGGCGCCCCGGCGCCGGTCTGGTGGGTGCTGTACCTCGCCTGCTACGCCGCCGGTGGATGGATACCAGCTGCGGCCGGGGTGCGGGCATTGCGGGAACGCGCGCTGGACGTGGACCTGCTGATGATCGTCGCCGCGTGGGGTGCAGCCAGTATCGGGCAGGTCTTCGACGGCGCCCTGCTGATCGTCATCTTCGCCACCTCTGGGGCACTGGAGGCGGTCGCGACCGCGCGCACCGCCGACTCCGTGCGCGCCCTGCTCGACCTGGCACCTGAGCGGGCCAACCGGATACGTCCCGACGGAACGGAGGAGACGGTAAGCACCGTGGACCTTCGGGTCGGGGACGTCATCCGGATCCGCCCCGGGGAACGCATCGGTGCCGACGCCATGGTGGTCGGCGGCGCCAGCGAGGCCGACCAGGCCACGATCACCGGCGAACCCCTGCCGGTCGCGAAGGTGACCGGAGATGAGGTGTTCGCGGGCACGCTGAACGGCACCGGCACGCTGACCGTCCGGGTCCATCGCCCCGCCGGCCAGTCGGTGATCGCCCGCATCGTCGCTTTGGTCGAAGAGGCTTCCGCAACCAAAGCGAGAACGCAGCTGTTCATCGAGAAGGTCGAGCAGCGCTACTCGATCGGCGTCGTGGCAGCGACCCTCGCCCTGTTCGCCATCCCCCTGTTGTCCGGCGCGGCGTTGCGACCCACCCTGCTCCGCGCCATGACCTTCATGATCGTCGCATCGCCGTGCGCGGTGGTGCTCGCGACGATGCCACCGTTGCTGTCCGCGATCGCTCTCGCCGGGCGCCACGGCGTACTGGTCAAGTCGGCCGTGGTCATGGAACGGCTGGCCGACACCACCCTGGTGGCGTTCGACAAGACCGGCACCCTCACCGAAGGCACCCCCCGTCTCCTCGACGTTCACGTCGCCTATGACGGCTCCGGAGACGGCCAGCCCTCCAGAGCACCCGCGATCGACGCGGACCGGGTACTCCAACTGGCCGCTGGCGCCGAACATCCCAGCGAGCATCCAGTCGCCGCGGCCGTGCTCGCCGCCGCCCGCGACCGCAACCTCGCCATCCCCGCCGCGCACGACTTCACCTCAACCCCCGGACGCGGCGTGACCGCCACCGTCGACGGCCATCGCGTGCAGGTCGCAAGTCCGCGCCTGCTGGACGGGCCGCAGGACGGTCCTGTCGCCGCGCAGTTGACCCCTGGGCCGCGAGCCGCGATAGACGCCGTGCAGGCCAGCGGGCACACTGCCGTGGTCGTCACCATCGACGACCATCACACCGCGGTCCTCACCCTCACCGACCGGACCCGCCCGCATGCCGCCGCCACCGTGGCCGCCCTGACCCGACTCACCGGAACATCCCCGGTCCTGCTCACCGGCGACAACCCCGGCGCCGCCAGCCGACTCGCCGCCGAGCTGGGCATCCATGAGGCGCACGGCGGGCTGCTGCCAGCCGACAAGGTCACCCGGATTCATGCCTTGCAGGATCAGCGGCGGCGAGTGCTGCTGGTCGGCGACGGCGTCAACGATGCCCCCGCGCTCGCCGCCGCCGACTTCGGCGTCGCGATGGGCCGCCACGGCTCCGACCTCGCCCTGCAAACCGCCGATGCGGTCCTCGTCCGCGACGACCTGATCGCCCTGCCCGCGGTCATCGAGCTGTCCCGCCACGCCCGCCGTGTCGTCACCGCCAACCTGGCCATCGCGGCGACCTTCATCACCGCACTGGTCGCCTGGGACCTGCTCGGCCACCTACCCCTGCCCCTCGGCGTCGCCGGCCACGAAGGCTCCACCCTCATCGTCGGCCTCAACGGACTACGGCTCCTGCACCCCCGGACCTGGCGCACCACCCAGACCCACCCTGTTCCGGAGCCGCTGGGCAGAACGTGACCATCGTGCTGTCGCGGAAACCTCGGCGCTCGGGACTGTTCGGTCCATCGGGCGCCGGTGCTGCAGGGTCGTGACGCAGAGCTCGACCTGCCTCGCTCATGGCCCTCACCGCGTGGACCACGACCTGACCGTCCCGAAGTGACGATGTGAAGGGTCTTGCGGTCAGCGCAGAGAACCTCTAGCGTCCCCTTATCGGAAATGGTTTCCGATACCAATAAGAGGAGGATGTGTGAGCGAGGTCCTGGTCGAGCAGGTGAGCGCGGTGGCGCCGGTGGCGGCACCGCAGGGTCCGGGCACGAACGCGCTGGTCCACAACCCGTTCGTCGTCGAGCCGGTGTCGGTGGTGGCGCCGGTGGCGGCGCCGCAGGGTCCGGGCACGAACGCCCTGGTCCACAACCCGTTCGTCATCGGGCGCTGACTGTGCGGCCGGGTCCCGGCGTGTTCCTGCCGGGACCCGGTCCCCGGCGCGTGCCTTCTCAGTCAGTGAAGGGTTCTCGATGAAGCTGGCCGATGGCCATCACCTCTATCCGCTCCCGGACGGGAGCTGGCGTGTGGTCGGACCGGGCGAGGTGTTCCTGCGGGTGCTGGGACCGTCGGAGGTGGTCGCCCAGCTGCGGGATCGGCTACGGGTGAGCGGGCCCGTGGGATCGGGGCCTGCGCCTGCCGCGGAGGGGGACGCGAGCTCGGAGTCCGGGCTCGCGCAGCTGGTTCAGGCGCTGGCCGATCGGGGCGTCCTGATCGACGGAGGCGACGGAGCATCGACGCCGGCCCGGACCACCCCACCGCTGCTGCACGTTTCCGGGGACGGTCCGGTCGCCCAGCTTGTCGGGGACCTTGCGGCTGACTGGGTGCGCGTGCGGCGCGGTCCGGTCGACGAGGAGGCCGTGATGGGCGCGGATGTGCTGGTGGACTGCGCACACTGGTTGCCTGACACGCACTGGCGTCAGGTGGAGCGGTGGTGCCGGGCGCACTCCACGGCGTGGACGCGCTGTCACGCGGAGGGCCTGTCGTTGTTCGCCGGTCCACTGACCGTCCCCGGGCGTACGGCGGGCTATGAGGATGTGCGGGGTCGTCGGCTCGCGGCTGCCGATGCGCCCGAGGAACTGCTGGCCCACTGGGCCTGGCTCGACCGGTCCGGCGAGGAGCACCCCGAGGTCCCCTGGCCCGGACGGGGCGTGCTGGCCATGGTGGCGGGTCTGTTGCTGGCCGAGATCGAAGCCTGGTGGACATCCGACCGACTACCGGAGGTCGACGTCCAGGTGGAGGTCGCCGCACCGGGATCGGTGGCGCGCCACCCGGTGCTGCCCCTGCCGCTGGTCGCCGACCCGGCCCGACCGGATGGCGGGTCCGCCCTCAGCGTTCCGGCCGCCGCGGTGCACGCATGAAGGCCACGG
>NZ_CEVIVC010000042.1:0-2467 GCF_982290645.1 Protofrankia sp. CiP1_Cm_nod4 | reverse complement strand
ACGCCGGAGGGTGGGTGAACCTGACGGTGGCAGGGGCTGATGGCACGCCGCTCGCGGTGGATGCCCATGTTCCGCCACGTGCCACCTGGCCGGTTCCGGTGATCGTCACGCGTACCGCCTACGGGCGCTCCGCCCACCTGGCGGAGGGGCAAGGCTGGACTGAGCGTGGATTCGGCTACGTGGTGCAGGATGTCCGGGGCCGGTATGACTCGGAGGGCACGTGGCGGCCGTACCGGGATGAGCGGGCCGACGGCGCCGCGCTGGTGGACTGGATCCTGTCCCAGCCCTGGTGCGACGGCGGGTTGGTGGCCTACGGCGGCTCGTACGCCGGATACACCGCCTGGGCGCTGGCGGTGGAACGACCCGACGCGGTGCGGGCGATCGTGAGCCTAGGCCCGTCGATGGGTCTGCACCGTACGAAGTTCGAGCCCGGTGGCATTCTGCGCCTGGCTGAGCACGCGTACTGGTGGTTGGAACGCGCCGACGCCCGCACCAGCCGCGACGGTCTGGTCCGGCTGGTGCATGGCCGGCAGCCTGACGTCCTGGATCACCTACCGGTGTGTGAGCTGCCGGAGCGGATGGGTGCTGTCCTGCCGCATTGGGGTGACATTCTGCGGACTGGCACCGCGCCAAGGCCGGAGACGTTCACGGACGGCGAGCTCGCGGCCGTCCGCGCCGCCGCGTTCCACGTGGGTGGCTGGTACGACCTGTTGATCTCCGAGACGTTGGAGCACTGGCGGCTTGTCGGTTCGGCGGTGACGCCGCGACCGCCGCGGCGTCTGCTCATCGGGGCATGGGGGCACGACCTCGCCTTCGCCGCGACGACCCGGGTCGCCGATCGTGACCATGGACCGAGCTCACGCTACGACTTCGCGGCTAGCTGCGTCAGCTGGTTGCGAGAGGTGCTGACGGAGCGCGCGACGCCCACGCCCGCGGACGGAGCCGTCGGCACGGCCGCGGTGACCGTCTCGGGGACGGCCGCGTCCGGCGCCGAGGTCTTCATCCGCGGCGCTGACGAGTGGTCCATTGGCGACGACTGGCCGCCGCGGGAGGTCAGCGAGGCTGTCTGGCACGCCCGCGCTGACGGGACCCTGACCGCGGACCGGCCTGGCCCGGACGGATCATGTGGTTTCCGCTACGACCCGCGGGATCCGTTTCCCTCGACCGTGCCCGGCGCGGACCGCCGAGCGTTGCTCGCCCGTTCGGACGCCGTCCGCTTCGTCTCCGAGCCACTGGCAGCAGCGGTGACGATGGTCGGCTCCGCCACGGTGGAACTGGCCGTGTCGACGGACGCCGACGAGGCCGACTGGATCGTCCGGGTGCTTGCCTGGCTGCCCGCCGGCCCTGCCTACGAGCTTGCGTTTGGTAGCGCCACCTGGGCTGCGCGCCCCGGGTCCTCGGTCACCGGGACGATCGTGTTGTCCGGTGCGGCGGAGCGGGTGCCGGCTGGCGCGCGGCTCGTCCTGGAGATCACCAGTTGTGATCATCCGAATCTGGCGCGCAACCTGGGCACGAGTCGGAACCGCTACACCACCACGACCACGCGCGCCTGCGAGCAGACAGTCCTGGTCGGATCCGGGCAGACCGGCACCCGCCTGGTCCTGTTGACCATGGGAACGGCGGCACAAATGGACGAGGACACCTCGGCCACCCGCGACATCGGTACCCAGCGGGCCGGCGTGGCGATGAGTGTCGGCAGGGGGAGTGCGTCGTGACCGTCGAGGATCTCGTCGATTCCCGGCTGGGTCTGCTGACAACAGTGGTCGATCAGCCACCCGCCCCCGGTATGCCTGCGGGCTGGCTGGGGCGTAGCGCGCGGGTGGCCCGCGCCGACAGGTTCGCCGGGTGGCGGGCGGACGGGTTCGGATTCGGTGCCACCCTCGGTGACGCCGGTCGGGCGCGCGGCGCGGCGATCGGTGAAGCGGTGGAGCGGTACTGCGGCAACGCCGTGCCAGCGGTGCTGCCGGTCGCAAGCTGGGAGGCGCTGCGCGCGCAGGGGATCGCCGCGACTGATCCGTTGGAGTTCGCGTTGTACTCCGACCGGCAGTACGCGACGGCAGGTTTCCCGTTCGTCCGCTTCACCCGCGATCTCGAGGTTGCCTGGGTGACGGGCACGGATCTCCTCAGCGGTGACAGTGTGCTCGTGCCGGCCTCGCTGGTCTATCTCGACTACTTCCACGGCCCGCATCGCGCCGAGCCGCCGACGAACGCTCTCATGTACTCGGGGATCGCGGCTGGGGTGAGTCGGGCCGATGCGGAGACGGCGGCGTTGGAGGAGCTGTTCGAACGGGACGCGACCACGATCTGGTGGGCCTGCGGCGCACCGACACATGCGGTGACCGATGGGGGTGTGGTGACCGGCCAGCTGGGCCGGCCGTACCGGGATCGCCCCCTGACCGTCCGACTGCTCGCCGTCCCCTCCCAGCTGGGGGTTCCTGTCCTCGGGGCCTTTCTCGCGGACGAGGCT
>NZ_CEVIVC010000041.1:34328-39266 GCF_982290645.1 Protofrankia sp. CiP1_Cm_nod4 | reverse complement strand
ATGCCGGTCTCGCGCATGGCGGCGAAGAGGCGGTCCATCACGATGGATGGCTTGCCGGCCTCAAGCTCCCAGATGTACTTCTGCGTGGTGCCCAGCCGACGGGCGAGCTCACGCTGGCTCAGCCCGGCGAGCAGCCTGGCCTGCTGCAGGATGCGCCCCAGTGACTCGGCGCTCGTGACCTTCCCCGTGTACGCCATGACCCCGCCTGACTCCGATATCGCCGTCACGATAGACGACTACCTTATCGGAGTCAACTGCCACGACGGTGATATCGACCTGATCGGCCTGTGGCCACGTTGACCAAGAGGAATCGGCTCGCGACGGCCCAATAGCATGTGTGGACATCCAGTTTCCAGGAGAGCGTTGATGACCCGACTGAGCCAGTCCGTTGACCGCGCCACCGCCCTGCTGAACGGCGCGGACCTTGCGGCCGACGCCACCGTGCGCGAGCTGCTGACCGAGACCACGCGGCGCCGCGGCCTGGATCTGTCGGACCTGGCCCCGGCCGAGCAGGCCGCCCTGATCGCCGCCCGCTCGCAGGAGCTTCAGCCTTCCGCCGACGCGCTGGCTGAGCGGATCATCGCCGCCGACAGGAAGGGCCGTCGGTTCGTCGCCAAGTTCGGCATCGACCCGACCGGAGCCGAGGTGCACCTCGGGCACTCGGTGCCCATGCTCATCCTCAGCCGCTTCCAGCGCATGGGCCACCAGGTCGTGTTCATCGTCGGGGACATGACCGCCAAGATCGGCGACCCGTCAGGCCGCTCTGACGATCGCCCCGCCCTGACCGACGAGGACATCGTCCGCAACCTCGCCACCTACCGCCAGCAGGTCACTCCGTTCTTCGACTTCGACCGCGCCCAGTTCCGCCACAACGGCGACTGGCTGCGACAGATCACCCTGCCGGAGATTATCGAGATCATCTCGCAGATCCCGGTGTCGATGCCGCTACAGCGTGAGGACTTCCGCAAGCGCCTCGAGCTGGGACAGGGCCTGTCGCTGGCCGAGCTGATGTACTCGGTCGTGATGGCGCTGGACTCCGTGGAGACCAGCTGCGACCTCGAGGTCGGCGGCATCGACCAGTTCCTCAACATGCAGATGTGCCGCAAGGTCATGGACATCTGCGGTCAGACGCCCGAACTCGTGGTCGCCACCTCGCTCATCGAAGGCACGGACGGCACCGGGGCCAAGATGAGCAAGTCCAAAGGCAACTACGTGCCGCTGACCGCCCCAGCTGGCGAGATCTTCGGTAAGATCATGTCGGTACCCGACCGGCTCGTAGAGCCCTACTTCCAGGCGCTGTCGGAATGGCTGGACCCCGAACTCGCCATCACCAGCGAGCGGGTGGAGGCCGGGACGCTGCACCCGATGGACCTGAAGAAGATCCTCGCCGGGGAGGTCACCGCCGCCATCCACGGCGTCGACGCGGCGATGAAGGCTCGCGAGGAGTTTGCCGCCCGCTTCTCCAGGCGCACCTTCGGTGAGGTCGAAGACCTGCCCACGATCGCCGACCTCAGCCAGCCCGTGACCGAGGTCATCAAGGCCCTGGGCTTCGCCAGGAGCAACGGCGATGTCCGCCGCGTCGCCCAGCAGAACGGTCTGCGCCTCGTGGTCGAGTCGGAGGGGGGCCAGGAGCAGGTGACGCTGAGCGCCGACGAAACTCGCGAACCGCTGGCCACCCTGGTCAAGGACAAGTTCGACGGCCAGCTCGGCGACCTCTACCTCAAGGTCGGCCGCAAGCTCGCACGCGTCATCACCACCGCCTGATCCGATATCGCCGTCGTGATGGATGACTACCTTATCGGAGTCAGCTGCCATGACGGCGATATCGACGTCATATGGAGCGTCGCCAAAGCCGGCTACCGAGCCAGAACCACTCGAAACCCGTAGCCGTGGTGCCGGCCGGAGCGGTCATCATTCTGCCCGGTGCCGCTCTGCCGCGTCTCGGGTGTCTCAGGCCGCGGCAGAGGCAGAGGCAGAGGCAGAGGTGCTGGGGGTGGGGAGGCCGAGGTTGTCGCGCAGGGTTGTGCCGGTGTATTCGGTACGTAGGGAGCCGCGTTCCTGCAGGAGTGGCACCACCTTGTCGACGAACTCGTCCAGGCCGGTGGGGGTCAGGTGGGAGCCGAGGATGAAGCCGTCCGAGCCGTCGTTCTGGACGAAGGAGTCGATGCGGTCGGCCACCTGCGTCGGCGTGCCGATGAACTCGGTGCGGCTGAAGAGGTGGATGGCCAGCTCACGCAGTGAGTAGCTGTTCGCCTCGGCCAGTGCCCGCCAGCCGGCCACGGTCTCGTACGGGTCCTGGGCCAGGCGGGCCCGGCCCTGGATCACCAGGGGGGCGTCCGGGTCGGGGCCGACGTCCGGCAGCGGGCCGTCGGGGTCGTAGCCGGAGAGGTCACGGTTCCAGACGGTCTCGAGCAGGATCTGCGCCGTCCGGCCGCTGACCTGCGTCCGGGTGATCTCCCGGTGCCGTTCGACGGCGTCGGCCTGCGTGTCGCCGAGCACGAACGACGCCGAGGGCAGCAGCCTGACCGAGCCGGCCGGGCGGCCCTGGCGCAGCGCCCGGGCCTGGATGTCCTGGTAGAACTCGCGCGCCTCGGGCAGGTGGCGGTAGGGGGAGAAGATCGCGTCCGCGCTGCCGGCGGCGAAGTCCCGGCCCTGCGGGGACACCCCGGCCTGCAGGATGACCGGGCGGCCCTGGGGGCTGCGCGGGACGTTGAAGTGCCCGGAGATGTCGAACTGCTCGCCGTGCTGGCTGAACGCGCCCACGCTGTCGTCGCGGACGAACCGTCCGCTGCTCCTGTCGGCCACCACGGCGTCGGCGGGCCAGGAGTCCCAGAGCTTCCGGGCGGTGGCGAGGAACTCGCCCGCGCGGATGTAGCGGTCGTCGCGGTCCAGGAAGCCGCCGCGGCGGAAGTTCTGCCCGGTGAAGGCGTCGAAGGAGGTCACCACGTTCCAGCCGGCCCGTCCGCCGGAGAGGTGGTCCAGCGAGGCGAGCTGCCGGGCCAGTTCATACGGCTCGTTGAAGGTGGCGTTGATGGTGCCGACGAGGCCGAGGTGTTCGGTCACCGCGGCCAGCGCGGCGAGCACCGGCAGGGTGTCCGGCCGGCCGACGATGTCCTGGTCGAAGATCAGGCCGAGCCGTTCGCGCAGGATCAGGCCTTCGGCGAGGAAGAAGAAGTCGAACCTGCCGCGCTCGGCGGTCCGGGCCAGGTGCTGGAACGAGGAGAACGCGATCTGGCTGCCGGCGGCCGGGTCGGACCACACCGTGTGATGGTTCACGCCGCCGAGGTAGGCACCGAGGATGATCTGCTTGCGGGGCTTGCTCATAACGTGACGCTCCAGGCGTTCGATGCCGGCTCGGCCGGCGGGTCGGCGGGTCGGCGGGCCGGCCGGCGGGTCGTCAGGCGGCGGCGTAGCGGTTGGCGGGTCTGGGCAGCCCGAGCAGGGCACGTAGCGTGTCCGCCTCGTAGGCGGTGCGGAACACGCCGCGCCGCTGGAGCTCCGGGACCAGCGCGCGGGTGATCGCCTCCAGGTCGTGCGGGATCGTCCCGGGCCGCAGCCGGAAGCCGGACAGGCCCGCGCGCTGCCAGTCCCGCAGCAGGTCGGCGAGTTCGGCAGGGGTGCCGGTGAACACCAGCGCGTCGCTGCTGTACTCGCCGCCGGCCAGCTCGTCCAGGCGCTTGCGGCGGTCGTTCGCCGCCGTCGCGGCGGTGTCGAGGAAGACGACGAGATCACCGAAGACGTGCACGTTCTCCGCCCGGCCGGCGGCGTGCTGCTCGGCCCGGATCTCCTCGACGGTCGCGCGCGCGTCGTCGGCGTCCCGCGGGGTCACATAGACGACGTCGGCCGAGCGGGCGCCGAACCGGTAGGGCAGCGTGTTGTGCGCGAGCGCGGTGACCAGCGGCTGCCCCTGCGGCGGCCGCGGCACGATCGACGGGCCGCGGACGCTGAACCACCGGCCCTTGAAATCGATGTAGTGCAGTTTCTCGCGGTCGACGAACCGCCCGGTGGCGGTGTCGCGGATCTCCGCGCCGTCCTCCCAGCTGTCCCACAGCCGGCGGACCACCTCGACGAAGTCGCCGGCCTCCTCGAAGTACTCGGCGACCAGCGCCTGGCCCTCGGGTGTCGCGTAGTCCTCGAACCGGAGACGGGAGATGTCGCGGCGGCCGAAATGGGAGTTCTCACCGGGATGCGACAGCTGCGCCCGCCAGCCGGCCCGGCCGGTGCTGACGTAGTCGAGGGTCGCGATCGCCTTCGAGACGTGGAACGGCTCGGTGTGGGTGACGGTCGCGGTCGGGACGAGCCCGATGTGCGTCGTCAGCGGCGCGACCCGGGAGGCGATCAGCACCGCGTCCAGGCGGCCGCGCACCTGGTCGGTCCGCCCGTCCGGCCCGTCGAAGCGGGAGGACTGCACGCCGAGGGCGTCCTCGATGGTGACGAAGTCGAGCAGACCGCGCTCGGCCTCGGAGACCAGGTCGACCCAGTAGCGCGGGGTGAACAGCTCGAGCGGGCGGGCCCGTGGCTCCCGCCAGGCCGCGGGATGCCAGCCGGTACCGTCCAGCGCGACGGCGAGATGCAGTGAAGAGAGCGCGGGCATCGGACGTGTCGTCCCCTTCCGGTCTTCATTTCTGTCGTTGTTTCCGCTGCGCTGTTCAACGGGATTTCTCGTCGACGCCGCGGATCAGCGGGCGCCGGGCACGGAAAATCAGAGCGCGATCGCTCGTGACGGAAAACGATATGAACGACATACGGGCGGGCCCGGTATCACCGTACGGTGCCGTACCGGTGGATGATCGGCTGACGCTTTGTCAGCGGCAACAGAGGGAACTGGCCAGCCGGGAGAAGTCGAGGTATCTGCGGGCGGCGAATGTTCTCCTCATCGCCGGTGCATCCGCCGCCGATACGCTGGTCACCACCAGTGAACTTGTTGGCGGCGCATCC
>NZ_CEVIVC010000041.1:28673-33589 GCF_982290645.1 Protofrankia sp. CiP1_Cm_nod4 | reverse complement strand
GGCTGCCCACGCGGGACCGCCTGCCCGTGCCTGTCCAGCAGGCGCCGGGCTGGAGCGGTTCCGCCAGCGGCATGGCCGGCGGAACCGGCGCGCCGCCGGCAACCGGGCCCGTGTGTTCCCGCCGGCCTGTCCGGTGCGCGCCGGAAGCCCCGGGGCGGGGCGGGATACGAGCCGGCCGTGGCAAAGCCGGGTCTCGCGCGGTAAAGCCGGGTCACGGCTTGATCAGGCCGACCCGGATCGCGTACCGGGTGAGCTCCAGCCGGTCCTTCATGCCGAGTTTCTGCAGCAGGTTGGCGCGGTGGCGTTCGACCGTCTTGACACTGACGAAGAGCAGGCCGGCGATCTCCTGCGAGCTGTCTCCCTCGGCCACGAGCCTGAGAATCTCCTCCTCGCGCTCGGTGATGGCCCGCTCAGGGATGCCGCCGCCCTCACGGATCCGGTCGAGATAATTGCGGATGAGGGCGTTGACCGCGCCGGGACAGAGAAAGGGCTCGCCGCGCATGGTGGCCCGGCAGGCTTCGACGAGGTCACGGTCGGCGACCGATTTCAGAACATGGCCGGAGGCGCCATCGGCCCGGGGACATCGCCTCCGTGGCCGCGCCGGTCGCCACCGCCGGCCCGCGGCCCGGGCTTGTCTGTCCAGTACGGACATACCAGGCAGGAGGTGCTGACCATGGCTTACGTGTTCCTCGGACTGGCCATCGTGACGGAGGTCCTGGGGACCAGCCTGATCAGGAGCACGGACGGCTTCACCCGGCTGTGGCCGACCGTGGGCTGCCTTGCCGCCTACGGTCTCGCGTTCGTCGCGCTCGCCCAGGCGGTCGAGAAGGGCATGCGGGTCGGGGTCGGCTACGCCATCTGGGCCGGCCTGGGCACCGCGCTGGTCGTCGTGATCGGGATAGTCGGCCTGAACGAGTCGGTCACCGTCGCGAAGGTCCTCGGCGTGACGCTGATCATCGCTGGCGTGATCGTACTCAACCTCGGCGGTGCCCACTGAACGGCGGTGCCCGTCCGCTGAACGGCGGTGCCCGTGCGCGCGGGACCGCGTATCCGAGCCTGTCCACCGGCAGGGCGGAGCGTCCTTCATTTATTCCCCGTGCGCCGCTGGCACTTCCGTGCGTGTTCGCGCCGCGATGTAGTGGGCGTTGCGCCCGCTGCTGGAGCCGCGGACGAGCAGGTCCGGGACGAGCCGGTCGAGCGCGCGGTTCGCCCCGGCCGTGGTGAGGCCGGTCAGGGCTGCGTAGTCACCGCTGGTGATGCGTTCATGGGCGGCGAGCCAGGAGGCGATGACGTCCCGGGCGGCACCGCGACCAGGCCGCCGGTAGGTCAGCAGCCCACGCCCGGCCAGTTCCCCGATCGTGTCCGGATCGCCTTCCAGCCGGCGGAAGACAGCGGCGGAGAGCATCCAGACGTCCTTGTAGCGGTCGATGATGGTGTTGCCGTCTATTTGGGCGGTACAGATGGCCTCGAGGGCATCCCGCGCGTCGTCCGGGTCGGTCTGAAGAGCGCGCGCCGCGTCCTCGACGGTGAGGAAGGGGCGGTGCAGCAGCTCGTGGAGAACCACGGCGATCCGTACGTCGCGTCGGCGCGCGGACGGCTGGACCGACTCCATCAGGGACATGATCGGCAGGACCGGCGCGCCGCCGGCCAGCCGGGTCCGTACGTTCGGGCCGGCCAGCTCGGTGATCCGTGGCGGCCGGTGACCAAGTGAGATCATTTCCCGGTACATGCGGTCCACGCCGACGCCCTGCTTCTCCACCAGCCGTAGCGCGCGGAAGAGATCCGACAGGGCCGGGTAGCGGGCATACCTGCGGGAAAGGACGGTGTCCTCGGTGATCCCGCCGGCAAAGCCGCCGGGGCTGTCGACCTCGATGACGGTGTCATGGTCGAACCAGGTGACGACGACCGGCTCCGGACGCATCCAGTCCCGGTGCACGACCGCGTTGAGCAGGGCTTCACGGACGGAACGCGAGGGGATCCGCCGCGTCGGGATCTCGGCGAAGCCCCGCCGGACGGTGGTCACGCTGTTGAACGCGCGCAGATCGTTCTCAACCGCGGCGAGCTGTTCGAGGAGTGCCGCGCCCGTCCGGTCGTCCGGCGGGTTGAGAACATCACCGCCGGGCACGTCGAGCCGGCTCAGTTCGATCAGCGTCCGTGACGCCGGGCAGAAGACGAGCACACCGGCCTGGGTCAGCGCGCCGTCCGGGCGCAGGACGCCGAGCCGCCGCAGCAGTTCGGCGTCCGACACCTCGGCGCTCTCGTCAGTATCGCCGCCGTCGCTCCCGGCGAGATAGCGGCGGGCCATGAGCAGGGCACCGGGAGCGATGTCCGCGATCGTCCGGCCGGTCGCCGCGGCCATCACGTCCAGCCCGGCCCGCTCCTGCCGGTGTAGCCACCACTCGGAGCGGTCCATCGGAACGCAGTGATCGCCGACCCGCCATCGGATCCTGCGGTCGGGATCCTCGACCGGTTCACGGGTCTCGGCTACATACAGGACGAGGATTCGTTCGCCTCGCAGGTGTCTGTGCTCGATGGCCGGGGCGATGTCGACGCGCTCGAAGATGCGGTGGCGGAGCCATTCGACGTCCAGCTCGGTGCCGGGAACCCGGCCGGTGTCGTCCACGCCGAGGATGAGAGCGCCCCCGCCGGGGGTGTTCGCCATGCAGGGGACCTCGCGTGCCAGTTGTTCCACCGCCTGCGGATTCTGGCGTTCACCGGGCAGGACGCCACCGTGGCGGCCGCGCCGGCCGGCCTCCTCCTTGAGGTCCACCTGCTCCCGCTCGTGCGGGCGTGGTAGCTGGCCTGACTCCAGCGCGGCAAGGATCTCGTCGACCTGTGTCCGCAGACGGGCACGCGTTTCCACAAGATCGCCATGTACGTCGAACAGTGACACGTTCGCGCCCCTCAGCGTCCAGTACTTGTTTAGGGAGATCATAAACAAATACTGAACGGCTCAGGCATCGTACGGGTACTGGTTTGCAAGCTCGTCCAGGAACGATCATGAGATTGCCCGTGGGTTTCTGGTGGCTCTGCCGCCCGCGATCGCATACCGCCGGCCGGGCGGACGACCAGAGCATGGCGGATGACCGGAACATGGAGCAGGTGCGCGCGGCGGGCTGGCGACCTGACGAGGGGAGGATAATCGGATTCCGTGCAGCCAGATCTCGTGCAGCCAGATCTCGTGCGGACGGAATCGGCGCGGCTGGGGGTGGTCGCGAGGAGGTACGAGCCGTGGATGCGCCGTGCCCTGGAGATGGCGCGGGCGCTGCCGGACCCGGGGGCCGGCGACCCGCCCGTCGGAGCGGTGCTCTACGGCCCGGACGGGCGGGAGATCGCCGCCGCGCACCACGACCGGCAGCGGACGGCCGACCCGACCGCCCACGCGGAGATCACCGTGCTCCGGCGGGCTGGGCGCGCGCTCGGAACATGGAAACTCGACGGCTGCACCCTTGTGACCACGCTCGAGCCCGGCGTGATGGCGGCCGGCGCCGTTGTCCTCGCCCGGGTGCCCCGGCTGGTCATCGGCTCGTGGGACGAACGCGACGGCGCCGTCTGCTCCCAGTGGGATCTCGTGCGCGACCCGCGGCTGAACCACTTCGTCGAGGTCATCCCCGAAGTCCTCAAGGCCGAATGCGACGCGCTGCTCAGCCGCCGTCCCGACCCGCGCCAGGGCCCGCGCCAGCCACTTGGACGCGGCTGACCGGGTGGCCCGGCACTGCCAGCATGATGCGAGAACATACGAGCACAACAGATCACGACATGCCGGGGGATGCGACTGCTATGCCGAGGTCGCGGGCGGCGTCGAGAAGACGATGATCATAAGCCACCATGGCATGCAGGTCCGGGCCGAGGCTCGCGGCGGTAACCAGGTGGATCGCGTCAAGGCTGCGCAGCCGCGCAGGCGGATGCTGGCCGGCCCGGTCCAGCAGCGGATAGCCCAACCTGATCTGGTCGAGCTTCCGTAGAAGTGCTGTTGCGGTACCGGCTATGGCCTGAGCCTGGGGCCGGCTGACGTCAGGACGGTCGGTGATGCGGAGAACCGCACGCCGTAACTCGGTGCGAACCAGCGCGCTGCTGACGAACCTGCGCTCCGCGTGCCCGGCGAGCCAGATCCGTAGGCTCTCGCTCTCGCTCTCGGCAATGACGAGTTTCGTGAGGGCGCTGCTATCAAGATAGATCAGCGTTATCTCCACTCCTCGTCGCGCAGTGCGGCGAGCTCGTCCGACAACCGGATCCCGGTACCCGCGGTCACCGGTTCGATATCCAGGATGCCCTGGCTGCCGGGAGCGAGGTCGCCGGAATCGACGAGACGCTGGTGGCCCGAGACCGCTTCGTACGGTACGAGGATGGCGACCGCTCTTCCACGTTCGGTGACCTCCACCGCCTCTCCGGCTTTCACCCGGGTCAGCGCAGACGGGTGGGGATGCCGGCGACGACGTGCCAGACCTCGTCGGATTCGGCCGCGACCGCGGCGTTGATGCGGCCGAGGGCGTCGCGGAAGCGGCGTCCGAGCGCGGTCGCCGGCACGATCCCGGAGCCGGCCTCGTTGGTCACCGCGATCACGTGCCGGCGGGTGTCCCGCCAGGCGGCCACCAGCTCCCGGAGCCCGGCGGGCCATTCCCCGGCCGGGGGCTCCTCGCCCAGGTGGGCGGTTAGCCACAGGGTGAGGCAGTCGATCAGCAGCGGCGGGCCGTCCGCGCGCAGCAGCGGTGGCAGGTCGGCGGTCTCCAGCGTCGTCCAGTGCGCCGGCCGGCGGGTGCGGTGGGCGGCCACCCGCGCCGCCCAGTCGGCGTCGTCCGGCGGAACCGGGCCTGCCGTGGCCACGTAGAGCACCTCCGGCCAGGCGGCGAGCCGCCGCTCGGCTTCCGCGGACTTCCCCGACCGGGCACCCCCGGTGATCAGGACGCGGTAGGGCC
>NZ_CEVIVC010000041.1:26920-28309 GCF_982290645.1 Protofrankia sp. CiP1_Cm_nod4 | reverse complement strand
ATCAGTGCCAGCCGCCGGGCGAGCTCGTCGCCGGGCGGGTTGCGGTGGCCGAGGTGGACGGCGACGACCCGGGTTGCCTCGGCCACGGCGCCCCGCCGCCGCAGCTCCGCGAGGACGTCGGCGAACGTCGCCAGGTCGAGGTGGTCGCCGAAGCCGGGCCGGTCGCCGTTGTTCTCCTCCATCAGCACGACGTCGAAGGCGCGGCCGGCCAGCGCGTCCAGGGTCGCCGGTGGCAGCGGCGCGGCGGTGTCGCAGGCGTAGAGCAGACGCCCGCCGTCGGGGGCCGTGATGTCGTAGAGCAGCGCCGGGCCCACGAACGCGGCTCCGTGGTTGGCCGCCAGCGCGCGGATGACGAAACCGTCCAGTGACAGGACGTCACCGGCATGTGCCGGGTGGAACCGCAACGCCCCGGTGTCCCCGTCCGGGGGCGCCACGAAGGGGCGGCAGGCGTCCAGCGAGGCGGGCGGCCCGACGACGTCCAGCGGGCGGGTGGCCACCGTCGACCACGTCCGCCACAGCAGGGCCTCGGGGCTGGTGTGATCGCCGTGGGCGTGGCTGAACAGCAGATGACGCACGTCGGCGAGCCGCACCCCGAACCTGGTGGCGGCGCGCGGCACGTCCGGCCCGCAGTCGATGAGCAGGCGGTCCTCGACGAGCACCGCGGTCTGGGTGCGCACCTGGTGTTCGCGGGCCCACCCGCAGGACGCGCACCCGCACCACGGGTTGGGCCAGCCGTCGGCCGACCCCGTGCCCAGCAGCCTCAGGCGCACCTGCCCGGACGCCTACGGGTGCGGATGACGCCTGCGGTCGGCCAGCGTCATGAGCGCGATCACGACACCGAGGAGCAGGATCGCGCCGATCGTGACCAGCCCGACCTGCCACCAGACCATGGGCGCCTCGTGCGACTCGGCGGTGGCCTCCGCGAGCAACGTCGTGACACCGTGCGAAGCCATGATCACGGTCTCCTTCCTCTGTGTCGACCGGCCCGGCCGTCCGACGGATCGTATGGGGTGTTTCCGTCCACCGGCCACCTGTTCGGTTCACCCAGCCGCCGCCGCTCTCGCCGCTGGTCGTCTCCTCCGGGCCCACCGCCGGTGTTGGATGGTCTCCGACGGACAGCGAAGAGGACCGACGACCTGGGCAAGGAGGCCAAACGGTGAGCTGGACCTGGCGTTTCGAGACGGAGGACGGTGGGGTGGTCACCCCCGCCGGCTCATTGCCGTCGGAGTCGTTCCCGACCCAGAGCGACGCCGAGACCTGGCTGGGGGAGATCTGGCAGGAGCTGCTGGCCGCCGGCGTCCAACAGGTGGTGCTCCACGAGGGCGACCGCAGGGTCTACGGCCCGATGAGCCTGCGGCCCGTCGACTAGCGGCCGTCGGCCGGTGACCG
>NZ_CEVIVC010000041.1:20996-26598 GCF_982290645.1 Protofrankia sp. CiP1_Cm_nod4 | reverse complement strand
GACCGCCGGCTGGTGACCATCGGCCGGCGGCCCTGCCGTCGAACGCGCCGATCATGCCTTTCGGGCGCTCGGCGGCCCGGGCGCGGCCGGGCGGCTAGCCGACGATCTTCGGGTCGGTGATGATGACGCCGCCGAGCACGGCGTCGATCCGGGCCAGCAGGTCGGGGCCGAGCTTCACCCCGGATGCCCTGACGTTCTCGTGGACCTGCTCCGGCCGGGACGCCCCGATGATCGCCGATGCCACGTTGTCGTTCTGGAGCACCCAGGCCACCGCGAGCTGGGCCGGGGACAGGCCGGCGTCGGCCGCGACGGGCAGCAGGTCCTGCACCCGGGTGAGGACGTCGTCGCCCAGCAGCCGCTGGATGAAGCGCCCGCCGTTCACGCTGGTGGCGCGGGTGTCCGCCGGCGGCGGCTGGCCCGGCCGGTACTTGCCGGTGAGCACGCCCTGCGCGACCGGTGACCAGACGATCTGGGAGATACCGGCGGCCTGGGACGTCGGGACGACCTCGGCCTCGATCGTGCGCCACAGCATCGAGTACTGCGGCTGGTTGGAGATGATCCGGTCGAAGCCCAGCTCGCCGGCGATCCGCACCGCGTCCGAGATCTGCGCGGCGCTCCACTCCGAGACGCCGACATAGAGGACCTTGCCGGCCCGCACGAGGTCGTCGAAGGCCCGCAGGGTCTCCTCCAGCGGCACCGTCGGGTCGTACCGGTGCGCCTGGTAGAGATCGACATGGTCGGTGCGCAGCCGCCGCAGCGACGCGTGGCAGGACTCGATGATGTGCTTGCGGCCCAGGCCCCGGTCGTTGGGGCCGGGGCCGGTCGGCCAGAAGACCTTGGTGAACAGCTCGTAGGACTCCCGACGGACGCCGTCGAGCGCCTCGCCCAGCACGGCCTCGGCGCGGGTGCCCGCGTAGACGTCGGCCGTGTCGAAGGTGGTGATGCCCTCGTCGAGAGCGGCCTGTACGCAGGCGAGCGCCTGTTCCCGTTCGACCTGGTCACCATGGGTGATCCAGTTGCCGTACGAGATCTCGCTGACGGACAGTCCGCTACGCCCGAGTCGTCTGTGCTCCACGCAGCCACCTTAGAACGCCCGTGCCCCGGGACGCCCGGCCGTGAAATCACACGTTCATCGTTGGCCGTCCCGGCGGCTCACCCGGGGCCGGGGCATCCGCCAGCGGGGCGGCAGGAGCGCGCGCTGCACCGCGTAGGCCCGGACCCGGACCCGCGAGTCCGGGTACTTGCGCGCGACCTGGCCGCTGACCTGGCGGGCCAGGACCACCGAGTCGACGGCCACCGCGAGGACGCCCAGCAGCATCAGCGAGGTGGTGACCAGCCGCACGTACGCGTTGGGGACGATGCCGCCGAGGAAGTACACCAGGGCGGCGGCGAGGAAGAACGGCCCGATGTTGCGGCGGGCGTCGACGAGGTCCCGGGCGAGCACCCGCTCGGGGGCGCGCTCGCGCGGCGGCAGCCTGCTGACGTCACCGGAGAGCATCGCCGCCCGGTACTCCCGGGTCGACCGGCGGCGCTCCTCGCGGCCGCGGGTCCGGGCCTCCTTGCGGGACGCCGTGGCGGGCAGGGCGCCGCCGCGGGCGCGCGCCGCCCGTGCCTGGCTGCGTTTCGGGGTGGGACGGCCTTTCCCCACCCCGCCCCCCGGCCGGTTCCCGGGCTCGGCGTCGGCGGGGGGAGCGGAGCCGGCGGTGGCCACCGGTGTGCCCGCGGTGCCCGCGGTGCCCGCGGTGCCCGCGGGATCGTCGGGGACGGACGTGCGTCGTTTCAACAGGGCCATCAGGGCAGTGCCAGCATCTGGTCGAGGGCCTTCCGGGCGTGTGCCGCGACGTCGGGGTCGACCGTGATGCGGTTGACCGTCTCGCCGCGGACCAGGGACTCAAGGGCCCACACGAGGTGGGGCAGATCGATACGGTTCATGGTGGAGCAGTAGCACACCGTACGATCCAGGAAGACTACGGTCTTGTCAGGGTGCCGGTTGGCCAGCCGCTGCACCAGGTTCAGCTCGGTGCCGACGGCGAACCTGGAGCCGGGCGGGGCGGCATCCACCGCCTTGATGATGTACTCCGTCGAGCCGACCAGGTCCGCGGCGGTGACGACCTCGTGCCGGCACTCGGGATGCACCAGCACGGTGACGCCGGGTATCCGGGCGCGTACCTCGTCCACGCAGCCGAGGCTGAACCGGCCGTGCACCGAGCAGTGCCCCTGCCACAGGATCATCCGGGCGTCCCGCAGCTGTTCGCGGGTGATGCCGCCGCCGGGGCGGTGCGGGCTGTAGACGACGCAGTCGTCCAGCGACATGCCCATCTCCAGCACGGCGGTGTTGCGGCCGAGATGCTGGTCGGGCAGGAACAGCACCCGCTCGCCGCGCCGGTCCGGCCCGAACGCCCAGTCCAGCGCCCGGCGGGCGTTGGAGGACGTGCAGATGGTGCCGCCGTGCCGCCCGGTGAACGCCTTGATGGCGGCGGAGGAGTTCATGTAGCTCACCGGCACGGTGCCGTCGGCGAGGCCGGCGTCTGCGAGCGTCTCCCAGGCCTGTTCGACCTGTTCGGCCGCGGCCATGTCGGCCATGGAGCAGCCGGCGGCGAGATCGGGCAGGATCACCTGCTGGTGGTCGCCGGTGAGAATGTCGGCGCTCTCCGCCATGAAGTGCACGCCGCAGAAGACGATGTGCCCGGCCTCGGGCCGGGCGGCGGCCTGCTGGGCGAGCCTGAACGAGTCGCCGGTGACGTCGGCGAAGGCGATGACCTCGTCCCGCTGGTAGTGGTGGCCGAGGACGAAGACCGAGTCGCCGAGGGCGGCTCTGGCCGCCCTGGCCCGCTCGACGAGCGTCGGGTCGGACGCGGGCGGCAGCGCGCCGGGGCAGTCGACCCCGCGCTCGCTGCCGGGATCCGAGCCGTGCCCGAGCAGCAGCAGCTCGAGCGGCCCGGCCAGGGAGCGGGGGCGCGGCGGGGACGGCGGCGTGACCGGAGGTGTTCCCGGCGCCGCGACGCCGGCGCGCTCGAGCGCGGGATGGGTCGTCATGCTCGCTCCTGAGGTCGACCGGCCGTGGCGTGGCCTGGCCGCACGCATGGGGACGTATGGTCGGTAAGACTCTAACTCGCCGCGGCCCTGTACCGCATCGTCTGGGACCTTCTGCCGTACCGCGCGGGACGAGTTCGTGATCACGCCGCGGGCCGCGTGCTTGGTCATGCGCGGACGATCTGCGTACGATGGGAAGGCAATCGCGGCGGGCGGCGTTCCAGCCAGACGTGTGCAACGGCTTGCTGGTGGCGGCCGCCGCTGGTAGTGACTCTGGTAGTGACTGCTGTCGCGATGGCAGGAACGGCGACCGTGCATGAAGGGTGGCGTCGCAGGCATCCCATGTTGTTGCCTACAGTGATGCGCACATCTCGGATGCGCATGTATTGCGAGTAGCCGAATACCTGGCATCCCTGCACACGTATCCAACCGGCCGAAGGAGGAGCGACAGTGGCTGTCGTCGTGACTCCCCACGCCCCAGGGAATATTCACTAGGGAGCAGCCTCCATGACAGTCCAGGACACGACGACCGATACGGCGACCGGCGTGGACACAGCGACTCGTCCGAACACCGTCATCCTGACCGACGTGGCCGCGCACAAGGTGAAGAGCCTGCTCGAGCAGGAGGGGCGTGAGGACCTCCAGCTGCGGATCGCTGTCCAGCCCGGCGGCTGCTCCGGCATGCGCTACCAGCTCTTCTTCGACGAGCGGCAGCTCGACGGCGACATCGTCCTCGACTTCTCCGGTGTCAAGGTCGCGGTCGACCGGATGAGCGGCCCGTACCTCGGCGGGGCGACGATCGACTTCGTAGACACGATCGAGAAGCAGGGCTTCACGATCGACAACCCGAACGCGGCGGGTTCCTGCGCCTGCGGCGACTCCTTCCACTGATCCCACTGATCCCTGTGATTCCCGCGGTCCCTGGTGCCCGCTGATTCCAGGGGCCGGGGGCCAGGCGTTGGTCCCTAGGGCCGGCCGGCCGTGTTGTCGCGGTCGCGGCCGGGGTGGCGGTAGGCGTCCGTCGCCGAGGTGACAGCGGACGGACGGGCCGGGGTGCCGGACACCTCCGGGCTACCGACGGTATCCGTTCGGTGCGCCGTTGGTTGTGACGTGTGGCCGGCTGGGCGCTCCCAGCCGGCCACACGCCTGCCGTGCCCACCCGTGCCGGCGGTCGTCCTGGCCTCGTCCTGGCCTGCTGCCCGTGTTTCACCGTGCGGGAACGCCGGCCAGGCACGGGCGGATGCCGGGTGGACCCGGCGGTTTCGGGTGATGGCCAGGTAGAATCACGCATCGTGCCTATTGCCGTTACGGGTTCCATCGCGACCGACCATCTCATGCGCTTTCCGGGCCGGTTCGCCGAGCAGCTGCTGGCCGACCAGCTGGACAGGATCTCCCTGTCGTTCCTTGTCGACGACCTGGTCATCCGGCGCGGGGGAGCGGCCGCCAACATCTGTTACGGGCTCGGACGGCTGGGCCTGCGTCCCGTTCTCGTCGGGGCGGTGGGCGAGGATTTCGCCGGCTACCGGTCCTGGCTCGACCGCAACGGCGTCGACACGAGCTCGGTGTATGTGAGCGAAGTCGCCCACACCGCCCGTTTCGTGTGTACCACCGACGACGATCTCTGCCAGATCGCCTCCTTCTATCCCGGCGCGATGAGCGACGCCCGGCTGATCGAGCTGCGCCCGGTCGCCGACCGCCTGGGCGGCCTGGACCTGGTCCTGATCAGCCCGAACGACCCGGAGGCGATGCTCCGCCACACCGACGAGTGCCGCGAACGGTCCATCCCGTTCGCGGCCGACCCCTCCCAGCAGCTCGCCCGGATGGACGGCCCACAGATCCGCCGGCTGGTGGACGGCGCGGCCTGGCTGCTGTGCAACGAGTACGAGAAGGGCCTGCTGGAGAGCAAGACCGGCTGGTCGGACGCGCAGGTGCTCCAGCGGGTGGGCATCCGGGTCACCACCCACGGCGCGGACGGCGCTGCCATCGAGGCCGTCGGGCAGGCGCCGATCCGGGTGCCGGTCGTGCCCGCCCGGATCACCCCGGATCCGACCGGCGTCGGGGACGCCTTCCGCGCCGGCTTCTTCGCGGGGCGCGCCTGGGAACTGTCCTTGGAGCGCAGCGCGCAGCTTGGCTGCCTGCTCGCCACGCTGGCGCTGGAGACCGTCGGCACCCAGGAGTACGAAACCGTCCCGGCCGAGCTGGTCAAACGCCTGTCGGAGACCTACGGCGCGGACGCCGCCGCGCAGATCGCCTCCCACCTGCCCACGGCCTGACCGGGGGCTCAGGCGAGGCGGCGGACGAGGTAGGCCGTCCCGCCCGTGGGCAGCGGCCGGGTCGCGACCAGCTCGTGGGAGCGCATCCGGCACCAGGCGGGGACGTCGAGGTCCGCGGCCGGGTCGTCCGCCCACAGCACCAGGGTGGTGTCGCGGTCGAGCTCGCCGATGCGGCGGGCCAGCTCGATGACCGGCAGCGGGCATCGGCGGCCCCGCGCGTCCACGGTGAACGCCGCCGTGTCCCAGCGGGCGTCATCCGTGTTACTCGTTCTGTCCGCGTTCTTTGTCATGTTTCC
>NZ_CEVIVC010000041.1:19431-20691 GCF_982290645.1 Protofrankia sp. CiP1_Cm_nod4 | reverse complement strand
TGTTCGGCTGTTCGGCTGTTCGGCATGGGCTGGCTTGTCCGGCGCGGGGCGGCCGCGCGTCACAGCCCGGCGGCCCCGGCCCGTTCGCGGACGCGGGCGACCGCGTCCGGCAGGACCGCGAGCAGGGCGTCGACGTCCGCGCTGTCGGACTCCCGGCCGAAGGAGACCCGGACGTTCCCCTGCGTCAACGCGCCCATCGCGGCGAGCACGTGGCTCGGGGTGAGCGTGTCGGAGGTGCAGCTGGAGCCGCTGCTGACCGCGATCCCCGCCCGGTCCAGCTCGTGCAGCAGTGACTCGCCGTCGACGTAGAGGCAGGAGAAGGTGAGCAGGTGCGGCAGCCGGCCGGCCGGGTCGGGGTCGCCGAGCACCTCGACGTCCGGTATCAGCTCGGGCAGCCGGGCCCGCAGCCGCCGCACATAGCCGGCCAGGCGCGGCCCCTCGGTGACGATCTCGTTGGTCCGGGCGTGCAGGGCCGCGGCCGTCGCGACGATCCCCGCGACGTTGGGGAAGCCGGCGACCCGGCCGCCCTCGCGCTCGTCCGCGGGCAGCGGGCTGACCCACCGGCGTCCGGTGCGCACCACCAGGATGCCCACGCCCGCCGGCCCGCCGAACTTGTGCGCGCTGGCGCTGAGCAGGTCGGCGCCCAGCGCCGTGACGTCCACCGGGATCCGGCCGAGCGACATGGCCGCGTCCACGTGCAGCGGGACGCCCGCGGCGTGCAGCACCTCCGCGGCCGCGGCCACCGGCTGGATGGTGGCGACCTCGTGGTTGGCGTGCTGCAGGCTGGCCACCGCCGTGTCCGGCGGGGGGGTGAAGCCGGCCGGGTCGACGCGGCCGAACCCGTCCACCCCGACGGTGCCGACCAGGCCGCCGGCGTGCTCGTGCCACGCGGCGGCGTGCAGGACGCAGGAGTGCTCCACCGCGCTGACCAGGATGCGGCTGCCGGCGCGGCGGCGGGCCCGGGCCGCGCCGAGCAGCGCGAGCTGGGCCGCCTGGGTGCCCGACGCGGTGAAGCTGACCTCGTCAGGCCGGGTGCCGATCACCCCGGCGACCGTCTCCCGGGCGGCGTCGAGCAGCATGCGGGCCCGCCGGGCGTCGCGGTACAGCCGGGCCGGGTCGGCCCACCCCTCGTCGATCGCGGCCAGCAGGGCCGCCCGGGCCGTCGGATGCAGAACGGCCGTAGAAGCATGATCGAGATAGGCCGGCACGCCTCCCACGGTATGCCGAGTGTCGAGGTCGCCGAGGCGTGTCATTGCCCGT
>NZ_CEVIVC010000041.1:0-19315 GCF_982290645.1 Protofrankia sp. CiP1_Cm_nod4 | reverse complement strand
CCCGGCGATCGGTGGGCTCACGTCCGTCGGGCTCAAATGTAACCACGGTCCAGTTGCATTTCCGCGGGTGGTTACGTTTCCTCTCAGCAGCCACGTGCCTGTATCTGATTTTCAGATATGTTGGTGGTCATGCGCACTGTAACGGCGACCGAGGCGTCCCGCGGGTTCTCGGATCTGCTTGACGCGATCGAGGCCGGCGAGACCATCACAATTACGCGAGGTAACCGTACAATCGCGGAAATTAGGCCGGCGCGTCGGCGGACCGGAGCCGACCTTCGAGCCGTGCTTGTCGGCACCACGCCACCGGATGACACCTTCGAGGCGGACATCGCGGAGGCGGTCGGTCACCTGGCCGTGGACGAGGGCGACCCGTGGGCCGCCGCCTGATCCTCGACACCAGCATCCTCATCGCCTACGAGCGGGGAACGGTCGACCGCGCCGCCCTGGACGACGACGAGCTCGCGGCCGCGGCCGTGTCGATCGCCGAGTATCGGGTGGGGATCGAACTGGCCGACACCGCGGCCAGGGCCGCCCAGCGTTCACGGGCGCTGGCCGCCATGACGTCCGTGCTGGACGTGCTGGACTACACGCAGAGCACGGCAGCTCACCACGCCCGTCTCATCGTGGCCGCGCGCCGGATCGGACGGCGTCGCGGCGCCCACGATCTGATCATTGCGGCCCATGCGGCCGAGACCGGACGGATCGTCCTCAGCCATGACGCCAAGGCCCGTTTCGCCGATCTTCCTGGCGTCCTCGCGGTGGAGGCACAGGCGTCCTCCGGCCACGGATTCGGGAAGCCTCCGTAGCCGCGGGCTGCGGCGGGCCGTTTGTCGCACCGCAAGCCGGCGGCGGAGCGAAAAGGTGCTCCGGCGGGTTGTCCGGGATGCCTTCGCCGGCGCGGGAGGCGCTCCGGGCGGCCTTCCTCGGGGCGGAAGGGGTCACCTCCTGAGGCTCTGGCGTGATGCCGGACGGGTAGCTGGGATACGCTCCTGCCGCAGCATCTACAGCTTGTCGAAGAGCCCTGCGCCAGGCCCGGTTGGTTCGCCTGGGCCGGCGCATTCGTGGGAGGCAGGACCTGGTGACCCGATCCTTCGGCCGACCTCGGCCGTTGCCCGCCGATGTCGAGGAAGCGGCCGCCTCCGACGCTGCCCGGGCGGGGAGCACGAACCGCGCGCGAGGTTCTGATCACCGCGCCGCCCGCGCCCGTCCGTGGCGCCGCCGCCTGGCCCTGATGGCCGGGCTCGCGCTGCTTGTCATGACCGCGACCGGGTGTGATGTTCCCAACTTCGGTTTCCCCGACGGAGTGACGGACCAGACACCGCGCATCCTGAACCTGTGGCAGGGCTCCTCGATCGCGGCGCTCGCCGTGGGCGTGTTCACCTGGGGCCTGATCTTCTACGCGATCACCGTGTTCCGGAAGCGGTCGGACGACCTGCCGCGGCAGGTCCGCTACAACCTGCCGGTCGAGATCCTCTACACGGTCGTGCCCCTGGTCATCGTAGCCGGGCTGTTCTACTACACGGCCCGGGACGAGATCGAGATCAACCGGCTGCCACCCGACCCGGACGTCACGATCAATGTGATCGGTTTCCGTTGGAACTGGCAGTTCCGCTATCTCGACACCGGCCGCGACGGCACCGCCCCGATCGAGGTCACCGGCAAGCCCGGGGAGCCGGCCGTCCTGGTGCTCCCGCAGGGCCGGACGATCCGTTTCATCGAGACCTCGACGGACGTGATCCACTCCTTCTGGGTGCCCGACTTCCTGTTCAAGCGGGACGTGATCCCCGGCCGGATCAACCAGTTCCAGCTCACGATCACCAAGACCGGCACCTTTGTGGGCCGTTGCGCGGAACTGTGCGGGGTCGACCACGACCGGATGAACTTCTCCGTCAAGGTGGTCCCCGGTGACGAGTACGACCGGTTCATCGCCGAACGGACCCGCCCGGTCTCGGACGTGACCCCGGCCACAGTCACCGCCGCCGGGGCGCCCGCGCAGACATCCGCCGTACCGAACACCTCCGGGAGCCGACAGTGACACTGGTGCACGAGCCGCCGGCCGGCCACGTCGAGGATCTCCACACCAGGCCGCGGACGAACCTGCTCGGCTACCTGCGGACGACGTCCCACAAGGACATCGCCGTGATGTACGGCGTGACCGCCTTCGCCTTCTTCCTGTTCGCCGGGATCATGGCTGAGCTGATGCGGATCGAGCTCGCCCGGCCCGGTCTGCAGGTCCTGTCGAACGAGCAGTTCAACCAGCTGTTCACGATGCACGGCACGCTGATGCTGCTGATGTTCGCCACGCCTATGGCGTTCGCGTTCGCGAACTTCCTGATACCGCTGCAGATCGGCTCGCCGGACGTGGCCTTCCCCCGGCTGAACGCGCTGTCCTACTGGTTCTTCCTTTTCGGCAGCCTGACCGTCGTCGCGGGATTCCTGACCCCGGGTGGCGCGGCGGACTTCGGCTGGTTCGCCTACGCGCCGCTGAACAACTCGGTCTATTCACCGGGGGCCGGTGCCGACCTGTGGATTCTCGGCCTGGCGCTGTCGGGCCTGGGCACCATCCTCGGCGCGGTCAACATGATCACGACGATCCTCTGCCTGCGGGCGCCTGGGATGACGATGTTCCGGCTGCCCATCTTCTGCTGGAACTTCCTGATCACCTCGATCCTGGTGCTGGTAGCCTTCCCGGTCCTCACCGGCGCGCTGCTCGGGCTTGAGGCGGACCGCCGGCTGGGCGCGCACATATTCGACGCGGCCAACGGCGGCGCGATCCTGTGGCAGCACCTGTTCTGGTTCTTCGGCCATCCCGAGGTCTACATCATCGCCCTGCCGTTCTTCGGCATCATCAGCGAGGTGCTGCCGGTCTTCTCCCGCAAGCCGCTGTTCGGGTACAAGGGCCTGGTCTTCGCGACGGTCGGTATCGGCGCGCTGTCGGTGGCGGTGTGGGCACACCACATGTTCGCCACCGGCGCCGTCCTGCTGCCGTTCTTCGCCTTCCTCTCCTTCCTCATCGCGGTGCCGACCGGCATGAAGTACTTCAACTGGATCGGCACCCTGTGGCGCGGGCAGATCACCTTCGAGACGCCGATGCTGTTCGCGCTGGGCTTCCTCGTGACATTCCTCTTCGGCGGTCTCACCGGTGTGCTGCTGGCCAGCCCGCCGATCGACTTCCACGTCAGCGACAGCTACTTCGTGGTCGCGCACTTCCATTACGTCGTCTTCGGCTCGGTGGTCTTCGCCGCGTACGCCGGGATCTACTTCTGGTTCCCCAAGGTCACCGGGCGGCTGCTCGACGAGAAGCTCGGGAAGATCCATTTCTGGACGTTGTTCTTCGGCTTCCACCTCACCTTCCTGATCCAGCACTGGCTGGGTGTGAAGGGCATGCCGCGCCGGGTCGCCGACTACGCGCCCACCGACGGTTTCACCACCTACAACACGATCTCCACGGCCGGCGCGCTCCTGCTGGCCACCTCGACCCTGCCGTTCATCTACAACGTCTGGCGTTCGTACAAGAAGGGCGAGCTGGCCGTCGTGGACGACCCGTGGGGCTACGGGAACTCCCTGGAATGGGCGACGTCCTGCCCGCCGCCGCGCCACAACTTCCGCTCGCTGCCGCGTATCCGCTCGGAACGGCCGGCCTTCGACCTGCACTATCCGCAGGCGGCGGGCCGAGTCGACTACCACGCCACACCCGAAATCAGATAGCCGGCCCGTGGGCCGGCGGGAAAGCAGCTGAAAGGGAGGAGCAGTAGCCATGAAGATCGAAGGCGTGGTCTTCCTCGTGTTCACGATTTTCTGCGCGGTGGTCGACGTGGTCTACTGGTTCACGTCACAGGATCCGACCGGCACCGTCGCGTTGGCGCTGTGCGGCGGCCTCGGCCTGCTGGTCGGTGGCTACCTGCTGTTCACCGCCCGCCGGATCGGGGCGCGCCCGCAGGACCTGCCCGACGCCGAGGTCGCCGACGGGGCCGGGGAGCTCGGGCACTTCACCCCGGGCAGCTACTACCCGGTCTTCATCGCCCTCAGTGCCAGCCTGGTCGGCCTCGGCATCGTCTTCGGTGTCTGGCTCGCTCTGATCGGCGGGCTGCTGACGCTGTTCTTCGTCACAGGCCTGCTGTTCGAGAACCTGTGGCACCCACCCGTCCCCGAGGACTGATCGACAGGTTCCCGGTGGGCCGGACAGCGGCTCACCGGGAACAGGGCCCGGGTGCCGGTCGCGCCCACGCGCGGACGGCGACGAAGCTGCGACAGGGCCGGCCCGCCCTGTCCTGTGGGCGCTGGCCTCAGGCGCTGGTGGACGCGGCGGCGACAGCCGCCTGGCTCGTCCTGACCCAGCGTCCCAGCGCGGCTTCTGCCCCGCCGGAATCCAGCGACCACGCGGCCCGGCCGAGCTGACGCTGGATCTGCTCGCCCACCGGGGCGGCGGTCGGCCCGGTGGCGGCGACCAGAGCCGCCGCGGCGGCCAGCAGGACGGCGTCGCGCACCAGCCCGCGACGCCCGGCCAGCAGGACACGGGCGACCTCGGCGTTGTGGGCGGCGTCACCACCCCGCAGTTCCGCGGGGTCGCCGGGCTGGATGCCCACCGTCCGTGGGTCGAAGATCTCCTGCCGGACCGTGCCGCCACTGACCACCCACACCGTCGACGTGGTCGCCGGCGTGAGCTCGTCGAGCCCGTCGTCGCCCCGGAACACCAGGCCACGGGTGCCACGCGCGGCGAGCACGCCCGCGACGACCGGGGCCAGCCGCGGGTCGGCGACCCCGATGGCCTGGGACGCGGGCCGGCCCGGGTTGGTCAGCGGCCCGAGGATGTTGAAGAAGGTGGGCACGCCGAGCTCGCTGCGCGTCCCGGCCGCGTGGCGCATGGCCGGATGGAAGACCGGGGCGAAGCAGAAGGCCGCGCCGGCCCGGGCCAGGCAGGTGCCGACGGCGGCCGGCGGCAGGTCGATGACGACGCCGAGCTCCTCCAGCAGGTCGGCCGTTCCGCACAGCGAGGACGCGGCCCGGTTGCCGTGTTTGATCACGGGGATGCCGGATCCGGCGACCAGGAGCGCCGCCATGGTCGATATGTTCACCGAATGTGACCGGTCTCCGCCGGTACCGCAGGTGTCCACCGCGCGTTCCCGGACGTCGTCGGAGACCTCCAGCGGCGCGGCGTGCTCGAGCATCGCCTCGACCAGGCCGCGGACCTCCTCGGCGGTCTCACCCTTGGCCCGTAGCGCCACCGCGAAGCCGGCGATCCGGGCGGGTGACGCCGCGCCGGACATGATCTGCCGCATCGCCCAGCCGGTCTCCTCGGCGCCCAGTGCCTCCCCGCGCAGGAGCGCCGTGAGAAGCTCGGCCCAGCTCGGCGGGCCAGCGGGTGTGGGGCTGGCCGGCTCGTCGCTGTTCGTGCCCGTTGGCTGCGTGCCTGCTGGCTGCGTGCCCGTTGGCGTGGCCGTCATCCCTGTCTTTCCCCGCTGTGGTCGTATCCGGTTGCTTCCGGCGTCTGGTTGTTCCCGATGGCCCGGCCGCTCCCGGGCCGTTCCGGGCGCGGCCGCCGGGGCGGGCCGCGTCAGTGGTGGGCGGGGGAGGACTGCGCGCGGGGTGCCGGCGCGTGCCGGCGGCGCAGCAGTGTGACGACGGCCTCGGTGAGCTCGGCGGGGTCGACCGGGTGGGTGACCACCGCGTCCGCCAGGGACCAGCTCGCCAGCCAGCGGTCGTCACGGCGGGCGACCAGCAGGACGGTGGGCGGGCAGTCGGGGACCTCGTTCTTGAGCTGCCGGGACAGGCCCATGCCACCGCTGGGGGCGGCCTCGGCGTCCAGGACGCAGATGTCGGCCTCCCCGTGGTCGACCGCGTCGATCACGGACGGGCCGTCCGCGGCGTCCAGGAACTCCAGGATGCCGAGCTCGCGGTCGGGAAGCGGGCCGATGGCGAGCTTCACCCGCTCCCGGACCTCGGGCTTGTCCGCGTACACGAGAACGGTACTCATGCGGCCGCAGGCCTTTCACTCGAAGCGGCCGTCGGCGGGATGGCGCCCGAGGGGAGCGTCAAGGAGCCGCGCACCGCGACCGCGGCGGTGTGCGCCCATGGCGGGTGTGCGCCCATGGTGCGATGCGCACCTGTGGCAGCAGCCCGCCCGCAGGGTATCCGATCGTGCCGACGGGTGACGCCCACGGCCGCGGCACCGATGCTGTGCGGGACACGCAGGGAGGATGCCGATGTGTCATCGCCCGCGCCGCCAGCGCGGGCGTGGCGGGTTTACGGGAGCCGCCTTCTCTGGTAGATAATGAGACTCGTTCTCAAAGTTGTCGATCATGACAGAACTCGTCGCGACCGGCTGTGACCAAACGTGACAAGACAATCGCGGATGGCCGGGCGGGGCGGGGGCGGGCGTACCGACAACATCGGGCGTGACAACATCGGACGTGACATGGACGGCCAGCAGGATCTCCGCCTCACCCCCCAGCGCCGTGCGGTGCTGGAGGTGCTTCGGGCCGTCCACAGCCACCCGACGGCGGCCGAGGTCTACGACCGCGTCCGGGAAGTCGCGCCAGGTATCGGCGCTGCCACCGTCTATCGGTCCCTGGGGCTGCTCGTCCAGGCCGGGCAGGCCCGTGAGCTCAGCCTCGGCAACGGTACGGCAGCCCGCTACGACGGGAACACCAGCCGTCACGACCATCTGGTCTGTGACCGCTGCGGACGAGCCGTGGACATCGATCTGCCAAGCCCGGTAGAGATGATCGTCAACGAGCTCGCGCACAGCACCGGCTTCGCGATCACAGGCTACGACCTGCAGTTGCGTGGCCTGTGTCCGTCCTGTCGACCGGGTGGCTGATCACCGGTAGCCCTGAAGACCATCGGCTGTCGCGCGGCCGGTGTCCCACCCGGGGTTTCCCGCGCCGCCACGAGCCACTCAATCCGAGCGGTCGCCGTCATCCCGGACGGCCGCACCCGAAGGACTCGCCTCGTTACCAGAGGTGACCGTACTCGAAGAAGGAGCACCCATGTCCAAGCTGGACGGCACGAAGACGCACGACAACCTCAAGGAGGCGTTCGCCGGCGAGAGCCAGGCGAACCGCCGCTACCTCTACTTCGCCCGGGTGGCTGACATCGAGGGCCTGACCGACGTCAGCTCGCTCTTCCGCGACACCGCCGAGGGCGAGACCGGCCACGCCTTCGGCCACCTGGACTTCCTCGCCAAGGTCGGCGACCCGGCGACGGGGAGCCCGATCGGCGACACCGCCAAGAACCTCGCCAGCGCCGTGGCGGGGGAGACCTACGAGTTCACCGCGATGTACCCGGGCTTTGCCAAGACCGCCCGCGAGGAGGGCTTCGAGGAGATCGCCGACTGGTTCGCCACTCTCGCGCGGGCCGAGAAGACCCACGCCGGCCGGTTCCAGAAGGCCCTGGACTCGCTGGAGACAGTCGCGGCGGAATAGCTCCGGCGGGCCGCACCGCTTCGGGCCGTCACCGGGGCGGGGCCGCCTGCCGCCGAGAGGGTATCCGGCCGGGGTGGACGCACGAGTCGCGTCCGCCCCGGCCGGTCCACGTTGTCGGCACGTGATGTCGCCGGTCCACGTTGCCGGCGTGCGCCCGGCGGACGGCCTCCCGGCCGCTTCACGATCTGGCGGATGCCGGCGTAGGATCCGGCGCGCCGCCCATGCCTTCGATGATCGTCAGGGAGTCCCAACGATGGCGCTCAGTGTTGCCGACATCATCACCGACCCCGAGGCCTACTCCGCCCAACGGCCGAGCCTGCGCGCCCGCATCCTGCCCGTGCGGGCGGAGCGCCGAATCCGGGTCGGCGACATGCTCCTGTTCGAGTTCGAGAACGAGCAGACCCTGCGCTACCAGGTGCAGGAGATGGTCTACACCGAACGGCTGCGCGACCCCTCGGAGGTCGCCCATGAGATCGACATCTATTCCCGCCTGCTGCCCTCCAGCCACACGCTGACCGCCACCCTGTTCATCGAGCTCGACGTCCTGGACACCGTGCGCGCGGAGCTGGAGCGGCTGGCCGGTGTGCAGCGCAGCATCCGGCTGGAGATCGGCGGCGTACCGGCGCCGGCCGAGGAGGTCCTCAGCCCCGACGAGGACCCGGACGTCCCGAGCCAGACCGTGTCCGTGCACATGCTGCGGTTCCTCCTCAACGACGCCACCCGGGACGCCTTCCGGGATCCGGCCGTGCCGGTCGAGCTGGTGGTTGACCACCCCGCGTACAACGAGGCGACACCGGTCACCGGCGCGACCAGGACGTCCCTGATCGCGGACCTCTCGCTACGCGGCTAGCCGCCCCGCCGGCTGGCGGCGGGACGGCTGGCGGCGAGGCGGATGCCGCGGCCCGGACCCGGCAGCGGCCTCGTCAGCCCTGTTCCGTCCCCCGCGTCTGGTCACGGACGGTCGCGGGCCGGCGCGGGGCGGCGGTGTCGCTCGCGGCGAGCCGGGCCAGCCAGGCGTTGTAGGCCGCCTCCCGGGCGAGCAGCTCGGCTTCGGGGTCGCTCTGCGGCGCGGGCCCGGGCCCCTCTTCCGCATCCCGTTCCCGCCCCGCATCCCGCGGCTGCCCGGGCGCGTCCGGGCGGGGCCGGGCAGGGCCGGTGGCGGCGTCGAGCAGCCGGTCCAGGCGGCGGTCCTCGCGGGCGGCCTCCCGGTCGTCCGCCCGCGACCACTGGATGAACAGCGCGATGAACACCAGAGCGCCGACGATCTCGCCGGCGGCCCACATCAGCCCGGCGCCGGTCTGCTGGTCGCTGAGCGGGCTGGACCCCCAGGTCCGGCCGAGCGCGGTGTACCAGTCCGCGGCGAAGACCTCGTCGGTGGTGAACATCGCCAGCGCCCACAGCGCGTGCATCGGGAAGGTCACGAACAGCAGGAGCAGCCGCCCCCAGTACGGCAGCCGTCCCGGCATCGGGTCGAGCCCGATGATCGGCCAGTAGAACAGGCAGCCGACGGCCAGGAAGTGCGCGTGCAGGAACAGGTGGAGCACCGGGTGCCGCAGCGACGCCTCGTACAGGCTGGTGAAGTACAGCCCGTAGAGGCTCACGATGAACACGGCGAAGCCGACCAGCGGGAAGGCGGCCACCCGCGCCACCCGGCTGTGCAGCAGCCTCACCAGCAGCCGGCGGGGGCGCAGCGGCAGGGCCCGCAGCGCCAGTGTCACGGGGGCGCCCAGCGCGAGCGGGATGGGCGCGACCGTGCCGAGCAACATGTGCTGGACGGCGTGTGCGCTGAACAGGGCGGTGTCGTAGGCGGCTATCCCGCCGACGAGCGCATAGGCGACCACCAGCAGGCCGGCCAGCCAGGAGGCGGTCCGCCAGCGGCTCCAGGCGTCTCCGCGATCTGTGAGTCTGCTCACGCCGAACAGGTACAGCCCGCCCATGAGGGCGACCAGCAGCAGCGGGCCGGGTTCCGGCGAGAGGTGCAGCAGCATCCGTCCGACGGTCGGTGGCGGTGGAAGTTCTCCCTGCCCGGACGATGCGAGCAGGCTTCCCGCGCCTGCCGCGGCAAGGGCACCGGGACTGGTCACAGGCCCTTTCACCTCACTCCGATCGGGGCTGGACGGGGGTTCGGCCGAACCCTCGACAGCTCGTAGTCCTACCGAATGTCGAACCTACGGTGGCGCCTGGCGGATCGCGTGCCAGAATGACCGACGTGGCCTCCGCCTCCGTCCTTGAGAAAGCTCCGCCGCCGCACCCCACGGCCAACCGTCCCTCGATGGTTTCCGTGGGGACGATCGTGTGGCTGTCATCGGAGCTGATGTTCTTCGCGGCCCTGTTCGCGATGTACTACACGATCCGGTCGGTCGACAGCGACAACTGGCCGCCGGTCACCGGCGTTCCCGCGGGGTCCGAGTACGGCCCGGTCCACCTGCACGTCGGCTTCGCGCTCTTCTTCACGACGATCCTGGTGCTCTCCAGCCTGACCTGCCAGCTCGGCGTGTTCGCGGCCGAGCGCGGTGACGTCTACGGGCTGCGCCGCTGGTACGTCATCACCCTGCTCATGGGCCTGGTGTTCGTCGGCGGCCAGGCGTGGGAGTACTTCCGCGAGAACGAGTTCTCGATCTCGTCCCATGCCTACGGGTCCGTGTACTACCTCACGACCGGCTTCCACGGCCTGCATGTCATCGGCGGGCTCGTCGCCTTCGTGATCGTGCTCGCCCGGTCGACCTACGGCAGGTTCACGCCCGAGAAGGCGACGTCCGCGATCGTGACGTCGTACTACTGGCACTTCGTCGACGTCGTCTGGATCGGCCTGTACGCGACCATCTACCTCCTCCAGTGAGCGACATGACTGCATCTACGGGCGCTGCCCGCGCATCCGTACGCCGGCGTCGGCGTTCCTCGGCCGTGGTCCTGCTGGTGGCGCTCGCGGCCACCGGCGTGCTGTGGACGGCGTTCGCTCCGCGCGGGACGGCCGAGGACACCGCGGCGACCAACGAGGCCGTCCGGGCGGGCCGCGCCCTCTACCTCCAGGGCTGCTCAAGCTGCCACGGCCTGCAGGGCCAGGGCGGCAACCAGGCCCCGAGCCTGATCGGCGTCGGGTCGGCCGCGGTCGACTTCCAGGTCAGCACCGGGCGGATGCCGCTGGCCGCGCCGGGCGCGCAGGCCAAGCGCAAGGACCCGATCTACAGCCAGACGCAGATCGACCAGCTGGCCGCCTACATCGACAGCCTCGGCGGCGGCCCGAAGAAGCCGGTCATCGACGAGGCCGAGTGGGACGACGCCGACCTGGCCCACGGCGGGGAGCTGTACCGGGCGAACTGCGCCCAGTGCCACCAGGCGGCGGGCGCGGGCGCGCCGCTGACCTACGGCAAGTACGCGCCGGACCTCAGCCACGCCACCCCGACCCAGATCATCGAGGCGATGCGGACCGGTCCGGAGTCGATGCCCCTGTTCGGCCCGGGGCAGATCGACGAGGCCGACGCGGTCGCGATCGCCAAGTACGTCCGGCACGTCAGCGAGGCCTCGGGCGCCGGTGGCCACGACCTCGGCAAGTACGGCCCGGTCCCCGAAGGGCTGCTGGCCTGGCTGGTCGGGATCGGCGGCCTGCTCGCGGTGTGCCTGTGGATCGGAGCGAGGCAGAAGGTATGAGCAAGCAGGACGACGACAACGCCGGCCCGGGCCCGTCCGGCGACGGCGGCAGCATCTTCGACCGGGCCAAGCACCCGGTGAAGCCGTCGGGGGAGCCCGCGTCCGGGTCCGGCGCCGGCGCCGGCGCTGGCGGGCCCGAGCTGCGGCAGGGCCGTGACGACGGTCCCGAGCGTCTCGGCACCCCGCCGCACCAGACCGACTCGACCCGCGCGGGGTCGACGGTCCTGCTGGCCGAGCCGCCCGAGCGGGGCGTGAGCGTACGCGATCCCCACGCCGAGGCGGTCGACCGCCGGGCCGAACGCCGGGCCGAGCGGCTGGCCGCGTTCTGGTTCGTGGTCTCGATCATCGGGACGGTCGGGTTCGTCGTCACTAACTTCGTCGGTGACAAGCACAAGGAGTACTACACCCCGGCCCTGGGCGCCGCGCTCGCCCTGGCCGTGGGCGGCATCGGGTTCGGGGTCATCATCTGGGCCAAGCGGCTCATGCCGCACGAGGAGGCCGTCCAGGAGCGGCATCCCTTCAGGTCCGCGGACGAGGAGATCGCCGCCACCGAGGAGACGGTCGCCCTCGGCTACGCCGACACCGGGCTGGCCCGCCGGCCGCTGATCCGCCGGACCCTGCTCGGCGCGGGCACGGTGCTCGGCGCCCTGCTGGTGGTACCGCTGCTGAACCTGACCAACCGCAAGCCGGGCAAGCAGCTCAACCACACCCACTGGGTGAAGGGCGCCCGGCTGGTCACCGGCGAGGGCACCCCGGTCAGGCTCGGTGACATCTCCATCGGCGGCATCGAGACGGTGTTCCCGGCGGTCCCGGTCACCGAGCCGGACGGCAGGGTCCGCTACGAGCCCCAGCTCACCCTGCACCAGAAGGCCGACAGCGCCACCGTCCTGATCAGGCTCGGCCCGGACGAGAATCGGCCGCGGCCGGGCCGGGAGAACTGGGCCTACGACGGCCACGTCGCCTACTCCAAGATCTGCACCCACGCGGGCTGCCCGGTCAGCCTCTACGAGGCGCAGACCCACCACCTGCTCTGCCCCTGCCACCAGTCCGTGTTCGATGTGCTGGACGGATGTCGAGCGATCTTCGGGCCGGCCAGCCGGTCCCTGCCGCAGCTGGCGATCGGCGTTGACGCGGACGGATATTTCATCGCACGAGACGGCGACTACACCGAGCCCGTCGGTCCCGCCTTCTGGGAGCGCTCATGACCACCGTCCCACCACCGCCCCTGGTCAAGAGGCCGGGCCCCGTCCGCGCGCTCAACCGGGCGGCCGACGAACGGTTCGGCACGCAGGAGGCGCTGCGGCGCAACCTGAACAAGGTGTTCCCCGGCCACTGGTCCTTCATGATCGGGGAGATCGCCCTCTACAGCTTCGTCATCCTGGTGCTGACCGGCATCTACCTGACGCTGTTCTTCGACCCGAGCAACACCGAGGTCGTCTACGACGGCTCGTACGTGCCGCTCAAGGGCGTCGAGATGAGCCGCGCCTACGCGTCGACCCTGGAGATCAGTTTCGACACCCGCGCGGGCCTGGTCTTCCGCCAGATCCACCACTGGGCCGCGCTGCTGTTCGTCGCGTCCATCCTGGTGCACCTGATGCGGGTGTTCTTCACCGGCGCCTTCCGCAAGCCCCGCGAGGTCAACTGGCTGATCGGCGTCGGCCTGTTCGTGCTGGGCATCCTGGAGGGCTTCGCCGGCTACTCGCTGCCGGACGACCTGCTCTCCGGCACCGGGCTGCGGATCGCCGCGTCCATCGCGCAGTCGATCCCGGTCGTCGGCACCTGGGCGTCCTTCCTCGTCTTCAACGGTGAGTGGCCGGGCGAGAACTTCATCCCCCGGCTGTACGTCGTCCACATCCTGCTGGTGCCGGGCATCCTGCTGGCGCTGATCGGCGCCCATCTGGGCATCCTCTGGCACCAGAAGCACACCGACTTCCCCGGGCCGGGCAAGACCGAGCACAACGTCGTCGGGCACCGGGTCTTCCCGGTCTTCGCGGCGAAGTCCAGCGGCTTCTTCATGCTGGTGTTCGCGATGCTCGCCCTGCTCGGGGGCCTTGCCCAGATCAACCCGATCTGGGCCTTCGGGCCGTACGACCCGGCGAACGTCAGCTCCGCCTCCCAGCCGGACTGGTACATCGGCTTCCTGGACGGATCGACCCGGCTGTTCCCGCCGTGGGAGTTCCGTGGGCTCGGGCACACCGTCCCGGCGGTGTTCTGGCCGACGCTGATCCTGCCCGGCATCCTGTTCACCCTGCTCGCCGTGTACCCGTTCATCGAGGCGAAGGTCACCGGTGACAAGGAGTCGCACAACCTGCTGCAGCGCCCGCGCGAGGCGCCCACCCGCACCGCCCTCGGCGTCTTCGCCATCGCGTTCTACCTGGTGCTGTGGATCTCGGGTGGCAACGACGTCATCGCCAAGACGTTCGACATCTCGCTGAACGCGATGACCTGGGCGGGACGTGTCGGCGCCATCGTCCTGCCGCCGATCGCCTTCTACCTCACCAGGAAGCTGTGCATCCACCTGCAGGAGCGTGACCGCGAGATCGCCGCGCACGGCATCGAGACCGGGATCATCCAGCAGCTGCCCAACGGGGAGTTCATCGAGGAGCACCGGCCGAAGCTGCCGCCGGTGCCCGACCACCCCCGGGTGCCGACCGACCGGGTGGCCCTGCCGCCCGCGGGGGAGGGGCACGGCAAGGGCGACCTCGTGCGCCGTGCGGGACGGGCTGTCAGCGGCTTCTTCGTCGAGGACGAGGAACGCCAGCCGGAGCCGACCGGCTCCCCGCAGCGTCCCGAGGGCGGGCACTGACCGGCTGAGCTCTTCCCGGTTCTTCCCGCCGCACGGCCTACCTGGGGCCTTCCGCTTCCGTCATCCGGAGGTGGGAGGCTCCAGGCCGTTTACGGGCTGTTCGGGCGGATGTCCGATGGTTTGGCCGGCCGGCTGGCCGGCTGGCCGGCCGCCGCTGGGCGGAGGAAGGCGGGCCGGCGTGCGGGTGGCCGGCCCGGGGCAGGTGACGCGGCAGCCGTGGAGGTGGATAGTTAGTTGTAGAAAGAAAAAGATATGGAGGCCGGATGTCCATCGATCACTCCGTGTCCCCGGCCGCGTCCGCGCCGGCCCGGGACGACCCGCCGGCGCTGGACGTCCGGGGGCTGACCTACCGCTTCGGTGCGAAGACCGCGGTCGACTCCCTCGACCTCACCCTCGCCCCCGGGGAGATCGTCGGCCTGCTCGGGCCGAACGGCGCCGGCAAGACCACGGCGATCCGCGTCATCGTGACGCTGCTGCGGCCGGCGGCCGGCTCGGCTGCCGTCTTCGGGGTGGACGCGGCCCGCCAGCCGATCCGGGCCCGGCGGCTGATCGGCTACGTCCCGCAGATGCTCTCCGCGGACAGCGGGCTGACCGGACGCGAGAACGTCGCGCTGTTCGCCGGCCTGTTCGACGTCCCGCGCCGGCACCGCCGGGCCAGGGTCGACCAGGCGCTGGCGGCCATGGGCCTGACCGACGTCGCCGACCGGCTGGCGCGCACCTACTCGGGCGGGATGGTCCGCCGCCTGGAACTGGCCCAGGCCCTGGTCAACGCGCCACGGCTGCTCATCCTCGACGAGCCGACCGTCGGCCTCGACCCGATCGCCCGCGACAGCGTCTGGGAGCACGTCCTGCGCCTGCGCGAGGAGTACGGCATGGCGGTGCTGCTGACCACCCACTACATGGAGGAGGCCGACGTCCTCTGCGACCGGGTCGCGCTGATGCACGCCGGCCGGGTACGGGCCACCGGTGTGCCCGGCGAGCTGAAGGCCGCGCTGGGCCCGCGGGCCAGCCTGGAGGACGTCTTCCGGCACCACACCGGCGGCGCGCTCGCCGGCAACGGCAACGGCAACGAGGCAGGTGATTTCCGTGGCGTCCAGCACACCCGCCGTGCCGCCAGCCGGGTTGGCTAGCCCTCCCGGGGAGCGGGATTCCCGGAGCACCGGGAGCGCGGCCGGCAGGGCCTGGCCCGGCGGCCTCATCGACGACGACTTCGACGCCAGCAGGCTGGGCGCGGCCCGGCTGCTGCTGCGCCGGCTGGCCACGCTGTCCCTGGTGGAGCTGCAGAAGCTGCGCCACGACCGGGTGGAGCTCTACACCAGGGCCGTCCAGCCCGCGCTGTGGCTGCTGGTCTTCGGCGTGACGTTCAACCGCATCCACGCCATCCCGACCGGGTCCGTTCCGTATCTGGACTACCTGGCACCGGGGATCCTCGCCCAGTCCGCGCTGTTCATCTCGATCTTCTACGGTATCCAGATCATCTGGGACCGGGACGCGGGCGTGCTGGCCAAGCTCATGGTCACGCCCACGCCACGCACCGCGCTGGTCACGGGCAAGGCCTTCGCAGCCGGGGTGCGCGCGCTGATCCAGGTGTTCGTCGTCGTGCTGCTCGCGGCGGTGCTCGGCGTCGGGCTGACCGCCAACCCGCTGAAGCTGCTGGGCGCCGCGGTGGCGGTGGTGATCGGCGCGGCGTTCTTCGCCTGCCTGTCCATCGTGATCGCGGGGCTGGTGCTCTCCCGGGACCGGCTGATGGGTATCGGTCAGGCGATCATGATGCCGATGTTCTTCGCCAGCAACGCCCTCTACCCGGTCGACATCATGCCGTCCTGGGTGCGTGTGGTCAGCTACCTCAACCCGCTGAGCTACCTGGTCGACGCGCTGCGTGGCCTGCTGATCGGCGCGCATGCCCACCTGCCGCTCGACTTCGCCGTCCTGATCGGCTCCGCCGGCGTGACGATCCTGGCGGCGAGCGCACTGCTCGGCCGGCTCGCGCGGTAGCGGCTTCCGGTACGGCCGGCGCGGCCGGGGTTTCCGGCGCGGCCGGGGTGGCAGGGGTGGCCGGGTCGCAGGGGTGGCCGGATGCCCGGCTATCGGGGCGCCCGGCCGCCCCGGGCATCCTGGCCGCCTGGCCGCGCCAGTGGGCCTGCGGCGCTGGCCGGGTGGCGGTCAGCCGCCCAGCAGGGCGATCTGCCTGGCCGCCGCGGTCACCGGGGAGGCCCACTGGCCGTCGAGGCCGACCAGGCGCACGCCCGGGCCGGTCAGCCAGCGCTGGATCAGCTCGGTCTCCTCGGCGCTCGCGCAGGGCGTGGGGCCCGGCCCCGGCCGCACGGTCTCGGCGCTGGCCCGGGCCGCCGTCACCCAGGGCCACGGATCGGTGCGTGCCGGTGCGCTGGCCGCCCCAGCGAGCCGGCCGTGGCGGATCACCGCGATGTCCCACCCGCCCTCCTCGCCGGGCGCGGCGGCGGTCATCTCGGCCACGCCGGTCAGCGCCGACAGGTGCTGGAGCCGCCGCGCGGCGCGCAGGAAGGCCAGCAGCCGGTCGCGGACGACGGCCGCGTCCTCGTAGCGTCGCTCGGCGGCGAGGACGGCGATGCGGGCCCGCGCGGCGTCCACGACCACCTGGGGGTCGGTGGTGATGGCCGTCACGGCCGCCGCCACGTGCCGCGCATACTGCTGCGGGCTCTCCCGGCCGTCGCAGGGCGCCCCGCAGCGGTCCAGCTCCGCCAGCGCGCACGCGGCGGTGGGCCGGCGCGGGGACAGCCGGGTGGCGCACTGGCGCAGCGGGATCGCCTCGTGGATCGCGGCCGCGGCGAGGTCCGCCGCGGCCATGCTGGGGAAGGGGCCGAGGTAGGTGGCGTCGTCCCGGGCCGCGCGCACCCGGGACAGCCGCGGGTACGGCTCGTCGGTGATCTTCAGGTAGACCGCCCGTTCCGGATTGCGGGAGCGCCGGTTGTACGGGGGCTTGTGCTCGGCGATCAGCCGGACCTCCCGGACCTGCGCCTCCAGCGCGTGCGCGCACGTGACCGCGTCCACCCGTTCGGCCGAGGCGACCATCGCGGCCATCCGCTGCCGCGGCTCACCGGCGGTGAAGTACGACCGGACGCGGGCCCGCACCGACCGGGACGTCCCGACGTAGAGCGGCCGGTCGGCGCTGTCCCGGAAGATGTACACCCCCGGGCCGGTCGGCAGGTCGTCCGCCAGGTGCCGCTTGCGCCGCCGGGCGGGGGAGACCTTGCGGGAGAACCCGTGCACCTCCTCCAGCGTGGTCACGCCGAAGCCGGCCAGACGCTCGAACAGCCCGTGCAGCACGGCGACGGTCGCCCGCGCGTCCGCCAGCGCCCGGTGGCAGGGCCCGGCGTCCGCGGGGAAGAGCCGGGCCAGCGAGGCGAGCTTGTGGTCCGGGGTCTCGTCCCGGCCCAGCACCTGCCTGGCGATACGGAGCGTGTCCAGATGTTCCCAGGCGGGGACGGGCTGGCCGCAGCGTACGCACGCCTCCCGCAGGAAGCCGAGGTCGAAGGGCGCGTTGTGCGCGACCAGCACGCCGCCGTGGGCGAACTCCAGGAAGGCCGGCAGGACGGCGTCGATGCGCGGCGCGGTGGCGACCATCGCGTCGGTGATCCCGGTGAGGACCGAGATGAACGGCGGGATCGGCGCGGCCGGCCGCACCAGCGTCGCCAGCTCCCCGAGGACATCCCCGCCGCGGATCTTCACCGCGCCGATCTCGGTGATCTCACTGTCGGCCGCCTGGCTGCCGGTGGTCTCCAGGTCCACCACGACGAAGGTGACCTCCCGCAGGGGACGGCCGAGCTCCGCCGGCGGCTCGGGCAGCTGGGGTGCCGGCAGCACGGGACGGACATGATCGTTTAACTGGCGGCCCGCCGGAACGCCCTGGTGGAGCGGGGGCTGGGGCCCGGCAGGCGAGGTGGGCGGCGTGTCCGGGTGGCCGCCGCCCGGCACGGAGGGGAACCGGCGCATGTACGGGTACGCTAGTCCCCGCTCACGACAGTTTTCCCGTCCCGTTCCCGCCTCGTTCCCGGACCGGCTCCCGCCCCGCCCGCCGGTCACCGGCTGGTCGCCAGGTGTCGCCGGCCCGTTACGCGAACGGCCGGGCGAACCCGTCCTGACCCGCCGTGGTGACCCGGAACTCGTTGCCCTCCGGGTCGGCGAGGATGAAGCCGCTGTCGGCGCCGTCGGTGTAGTGCCCGACCTCGCGGGCGCCCAGCGACGACAGCCAGCCGACGACGCGCGCGGCGTCCACCGCGTACAGGTCCAGGTGCAGCCGGCCCGGGCTCGGCACCGATCCGGACACGCGCCGTAAGCGCAGCTTGGGGCCGGCGCCGGCCGGGTGGCGCAGGACGGCCGAGCCGCCATCATGACGCGCGACCTCGTAGCCGAGCGCCGACGACCAGAACCTGACCATCAGCTCCACGTCGACGCAGTCCAGGCTTACCTGGGCCATGCGGATGCCATTCGTTTCAAACCAGGCCACAGGCGCATGATTCCGTATGGCTGACCGGTCTGCGCCGGTGCGTCACCCATGGGCCCGCCGGCCCGTCCGCGCCGGCGTCCCCGCCGCCGCCAGCGCGGGTGGGGCGGAGCGGTACGGTCACTGTCGGGCCTCACCCGGCTACGGTCCGGATGCAGACGCCGTCCAGATGACGCCGTCCGGATACGGATACCGTCCAGATACAGCCACCGTCCGACATGTACTGTCCGGGCATGGCCAGCATCTTCACCCGGATCATCAAGAGGGAGCTGCCCGGACGGATCGTCCACGAGGACGACCACAGCGCGGCGTTCCTGACCATCGCCCCGATCCGGCCGGGGCACACCCTGGTGGTGCCACGACTGGAGGTCGACCACTGGATCGACCTGCCGCCCGACGTCCTGCGGGAGCTGTGGGGCACCGCGGCCCTGGTCGGGCGGGCCATCGACACCGCCTTCCGCCCCCGCAAGGTGGCCGCGCTGCTGGCCGGGCTGGAGGTGCCACACGTGCACGTGCACCTCATCCCGATCGACTCCGAGGCCGACATCTCGTTCGAGGCGGCCGATCACAGCCCTGACCCGGATGCGCTCGACGACGCCGCCGAGCGCATCCGGGCCGCCCTCGCCCGGTAGCGCCTGTCAGGACGGGCCCGGCCGGCCGGGCGGGCCTGGCCGGGCGGGGCTGGCGCTGTGGCCTGGACGAAACGGCCGAGAACCCATGCGATCCGGAGGGATCGGGCTGGCCCGATACGCTGGGGTGTCGTCGTCGTTGTTCCCAACGTGCCCCGGAGTCTGGCCGTGTCCCTCGATCTTCCCGAACCCCCTGCCCGCATCCGGTGGGGGACACGCGCGGATCCGGTCCGCTGCGCCGTGGCGGGGAGGCCGTGGCACCAGGGGCGGGCCCGTGCCCAGGCCGTTCCCGGCGGCCCTGGCGGGCTCGGCTGTCCCGGCCGGG
>NZ_CEVIVC010000040.1:35686-38780 GCF_982290645.1 Protofrankia sp. CiP1_Cm_nod4 | reverse complement strand
GGGCCGTCCGGCGCCGGGGCGGTGCGGGTGGGCCAGCGCAGCCACGAGATGGCGTTGTCCTGGCAGTAGGCGTTGTTGTTGCCGCCCTGGGAACGGCCGGACTCGTCCCCGGCGAGCAGCATCGGTACCCCCGCCGACAGCAGCAGGGTCGCCAGCAGCGAGCGGCGGACCAGCCGCCGGCAGGCCAGCACGGCCGGGTCGTCGCTGGGGCCCTCCGCCCCGAAGTTCGCCGAGTTGCCGTGGTCGTCGCCGTCGCGGTTGTCCTCGCCGTTGGCCTCGTTGTGCTTGTGGTCGTAGGAGACGAGGTCGGCGAGGGTGAAGCCGTCGTGCGCGGTGACGAAGTTCACCGACGCCCACGGCCGGCGTCCCGAATGGTAGTAAAGATCGCTGGAGCCGGTGATCCGGTAGCCCAGGTCGGCGACGGTGGAGGCGCCGCGGGTCCATGCCGCGCGCACGGTGTCCCGGTAGCGGCCGTTCCACTCCGCCCATGGCGCCGGGAACGCGCCCACCTGGTAGCCGCCCCAGCCGACGTCCCAGGGCTCGGCGATGAGCTTGACGGTGGACAGCAGCGGGTCGGCGTGGATGGCGGTCAGCAGCGGCGCCGCCGGGTCGAAGCCGTCGGGGCTGCGCGCGAGCGCCGTCGCCAGGTCGAAGCGGAACCCGTCCACGCCCATCTCGGTGACCCAGTAGCGCAGCGAGTCCGTGATCATCTTCACCACGTGCGGGGATGCGGTGTTCACCGTGTTGCCGCAGCCGGTGACGTCCCGGTAGCGGCGCGGGTCGCCCGGGTCCACCCGGTAGTAGGTCGCGTTGTCCAGGCCGCGCAGCGACAGGGTGGGGCCGTGCTCGTCGCCTTCGGCGGTGTGGTTGAACACCACGTCGAGGATGACCTCTATCCCGGCCGCGTGTAACGCGCCCGCCATCTCCTGGAACTCGGCCACCGGGTTGTCCGTGGCCGCGTAGCCCGGGTGCGGGGCGAAGAAGCCCACGGTGTTGTAGCCCCAGTAGTTGGTCAGGCCGCGCTGGGACAGCGCCGGCTCCGGGACGTGCGCGTGGACGGGGAGCAGCTCCACCGCGGTGACGCCGAGCGCGCGCAGATGGTCGATGACCGCCGGGTGGGCCAGGCCCGCGTAGGTGCCGCGCCGCGCCGGCGGGACGTCCGGATGCGTCCGGGTGAACCCCTTCACGTGCAGTTCGTAGATGACCGTCTCGGGCCAGGGGATGGCCGGGCGCTTCCCGGTCGGGCGGCGGCGGCCGTCGACCACCACGCACATCGGGACGAAGGGTGCGGAGTCGTTCCCGTCGGGGCCTGCCGCGTACGGGTCGGCCTCCTCGAAACCGTGGATCGCGGGGTTCGGGACGAGGGAACCGGTCAGCATCCGCGCATAGGGGTCGACGAGCAGTTTGGCCGGATTGTGGCGCAGGCCGCGTTCGGGGGCGTAGGGCCCGTGCGCCCGCAGCCCGTAACGCTGGCCCGGTCCGGCTCCGGGCAGGTAGCCGTACCAGATCCCGCCGTTCCGTTCGGGCAGCCGGTGGCGGCTCTCCCGGCCCCGGGCGTCGAACAGGCAGATCTCGACCGCGTCCGCGCTCGGGGCCGCCACCGCGACGTTGACGCCCCGGCCGTCCCAGTGGACCCCCAGCGGCTCGGGGGACCCGGGCAGCACGGGCCCGGGCCGGGCTGTGCCGGGCCGGGGCACGCCGGGCCGGGAAGGGCGGGGCCGGTCGGCGCCGGGCTGATCGGCGCCGGACTGGTCGATGTTGTCACGAACGTGGAACCGTGGCGTCACCTCCGTGACGGTAGCCGTGGCATGTTACCGGCGCCCGATTCCGGTGACTGCCGTCCGGTTACTCCCGCCGACGGGCGGCGACTGTGAGTGAACGGCACCGCGGACGCCGGGGCCGGGCCGCCGGCCGCGGGCGCCGGGCCAGCGAGGCTGGGGCGGCATGGCTGGATCATCCGGAGCAGGAGCGACACCGCCCGGTCCGGCAGGATCGGATCATCATCCGATGACGGGGGCCGGGCCGTCATGGCCACCGGACGCGCCGCCGCCGCCAAAAGGTGTCGGGAACGTAATCGCCGCGTATCCGTGAAGATCGAGTCGCCAGGGCTTAGGCTGCCTGAATCAGGGGCGCCGTCGGGACGTCACGGGCCCGGCACGGGTATCAGCGGATGACGGTCGGCCAACGGCGGGGCGACGGACGTGCCGTACGCCGCCGGGAGCCGGGAATGATCGAGGAGGTCGGTCGGTGGCGGTCGTGGGGTTCGACGTCGACGGCGGTATTGGCACGATCAGGCTGGATCGGCCCCCGATGAACGTCATCAACAGCGAGGTCACCGCCGGGCTGCGCGCGGCGGCCGACGAGGCGACCAGACGGGCGGACGTGCGGGCGGTCATCATCTACGGCGGCCCGAAGGTGTTCGCGGCCGGGGCCGACGTCAAGGAGATGGCTCCGCTGGACCCCGCGGAGATCCTGACGTGGGTGACTGACCTGACCACCACGTTTGAGGCGGTGGCCCGGATCCCGAAGCCGGTGGTGGCCGCGGTGACCGGCTACGCCCTCGGCGGCGGCCTGGAGCTCGCCCTGACCGCCGACTTCCGGGTCTTCGGGGACAACGTCAAGGCGGGGCAGCCCGAGATCCTGCTCGGCATCATCCCGGGCGCGGGCGGGACGCAGCGGCTGCCGCGCCTGGTCGGGGTGGCGAAGGCCAAGGATCTGATCTTCACCGGCCGGCAGGTCCGGGCCACCGAGGCCAAGGAGATCGGCCTCGCCGACCGGGTGGTCGCCCCCGACGACGTCTACACCGAGGCGCGCTCCCTCGTCGCCCGGTTCGTCGACGGGCCGGCGGTCGCGCTGCGGGCGGCCAAGCGGGCGATCGACGACGGCCTGGACGGCGGGCTGTCCGAGGGGCTGCGGCTGGAGACGGCGCTGTTCGCCGGCCTGTTCGGCACGCAGGACAGGCGCATCGGCATGGACGCCTTCGTCGAGCGCGGTCCCGGCAAGGCTGACTTCGTCGGCCGCTGAACACCATGGACGACGCCAAGGACGTGGCCAAGGACGTGGCCCGGGCGGACCAGGCGGGTGGGACGGACCA
>NZ_CEVIVC010000040.1:17237-35584 GCF_982290645.1 Protofrankia sp. CiP1_Cm_nod4 | reverse complement strand
TGGGGCGGGCCGGGCGGCCGGGCCGTCGGCGTCCGAGATCCAGGCGGCGTGGAGCGACCCCAAACAGGCGAACATCATCTACCACGACGCCGAGGCCGGCTCCTACGACGCCAAGTGGTCGATCTCGTTCGACGACCGCTGTATCGACTACGCCCGGGACAGGTTCGTCACCATCGCGGGTAGGGCCGGCTGGCCCTACCCGAACGCCCTGGAGATCGGCGCGGGCACCGGGTTCTTCCTGCTCAACCTGGTGCAGGCCGGGGTGGTCGCCCGCGACGGGGCGCACGTCAGCGACATCAGCCCCGGGATGGTCGCCACCGCCACCCGCAACGCCGCGAGCCTGGGCCTGACGGTGGCGGGCCGGGTCGCCGACGCCGAGTCCGTCCCGTACCCGGACGCGAGTTTCGACCTGGTGGTGGGGCACGCCGTCCTGCACCACATCCCGGACGTCGAGCGGGCGCTGCGGGAGGTGCTGCGGGTGCTGCGGCCGGGTGGGCGGTTCGTGTTCGCGGGGGAGCCGACCCGCTACGGCGACGTGGTGGCCCGCCGGCTGTCGCGGGCGACCTGGTGGGCGACCACCCGGGCGACCAGGCTGCCGATGCTGCGCGGCTGGGCCCGGCCGGCCGGGGAGCTCGCGGCCAGCTCCGCCGCGCACGCCCTGGAGTCCGTGGTGGACCTGCACACCTTCGTCCCGGCGGAGCTGGCCGCGATGGCGCGCCGGGCCGGCGCGGCCGAGGTGAAGGTGCGCACGGAGGAGCTCACCGCGGCCTGGTTCGGCTGGCCGGTGCGCACCTTCGAGTGCGCCGTCGCCGAGCCGAAGCTCGGCTTCGGCTACCGGATGCGCGTCTACCGGACCTGGCAGCGCCTTGCCGCCTTCGACGCCCGGTACGCTTCCCGGGTGGTGCCCGCGGGCCTTTTCTACAATGCTCTCGTCACCGGTGTCCGGGCACCGGACGGGCGTCTGTGAGAATACTCGGCCGCCGCCGGTACGGGGATCCCCGGCAGGGGCGTTTCCTGACGTTCTCCACGGTGCGCTGGATCGCCCGCCACCGGGCCTGGACGCCTTTCTACCTGCGCCGGTACTGGCGGTTCGCGCTGTTTCGGCTGCGATATCCGCAGGTGGTGACGGAGGGTTTCGTTTTTCTCGGGAAGAACGTGGCCGTCGAGGGGCGCCCCGGTTACGGGCGGATCGTGCTGGGCCGCTGGGTGCACCTCGGCGACAACAGCCGGATCCGTTGCCACGAGGGGAACCTGCGTATCGGCGACAAATGCGTCCTCGGCCGGAACGGCACCATCAACTGTTATCTCGACGTCGAAATCGGCGCAAAATCAATGATCGCGGACGATGTGTACATCATAGATTTCGACCACGTGTTCGACGACATTCACGTGCCCATCAAGGACCAGGGCATCGTGAAGTCCCCGGTGCGGATCGGCGCGGACGTGTGGATCGGCACCAAGGTCACCGTGCTGCGCGGGAGCCGTGTCGGTTCGGGGTCGGTGGTCGCCGCGGGCGCCGTGGTGAACGCCGACATCGCGCCGATGTCGGTCGCGGTGGGTGTCCCCGTCCGCGTCGTGCGTAACCGGATGGCGGACTATCAGGCGGCCGAGGCGAAGCGGGCGGCCCTGGCCGACATCGCCCGCAAGACGGCCGCGGCCGCCGCCGAGGTCGTCGCGGCCCGCGCCGAGGCCGGTCGTCCCCGTCAGGGGTGACCCGCCCTGGTGACCGTCGGACCGGCGGCCGGCCCGGTGGCGGATCCGGCGATCGGCATAATGATCGACAGGACGGCCGACATCATGTCGGGAAGTCGACTTCGTCACCACCGGGGGCGGGGCTTTCGCGGCCTTCCGGCGGGCTCTATTATGTCGTCTGACGTCCCGCTTCGATCGACAATATGACGATCAGCCGGCATGGCGGTCGACATGGCGGTCGACAAAGTGGCCGACAACAGCAGCCCGAGCGGGTGTCCCGAGAGGTTGAGGATGGCCGAAGCCGACGACATCGTAAACATCCGGAAGCTGCCGGTGGATTTCACCAAAACGATCCGACAGGTTGCCGACCGGCCAGAAAAAAGCGGGCGTGTCCGGTTGCCGGGGCTCGACCCCGACGCCTTTCGGCATCCTCTCGACCGGCGGGCCACCCGTACGCTGCAGCGGATTCCCGGGTTCGACCGGGCGGTGGCGAAATACATCGAATGGGGCGTGGAGCGCGGCCACTACGTGGAGCACACGGCGTCCAGCGTGAAAGTGGGGCCGAACCAGCTCCCGGAGATCTACGCGATCCTGCGCGAGGCGTGCGCGATCCTGGACGTCCCGGAGCCCGAGCTCTACGTCCGGCGCGGCCCGGTCGACGCCTACACCGCCGGGCACACCCGCCCCTACGTGGTGCTGTTCACCGACCTGCTCGACATCATGGACACCGACGAGCTGCTGGCCGTGATCGCGCACGAGCTCGGCCACGTCAAGTGCGGCCACATCCTCTACGGGACGATGGCCCGCATCGTCGGCGGCGCCATGGGCGCGGGGGTGGCCCGCGGGGCGGGCGCCGTCATCGGCAACGCCGCATCCTTCGGGCTGGGCGCGGGCCTGGCGGCCTGGGCCCGCAAGGCGGAGCTGACCGCCGACCGGGCGGCCATGCTCGCCGTCCAGGATCCCGGCCCGTGTGTCCGGATGATGATGAAGCTCGCCGGCGGCGCGGCCCGCTGGCTGGACCAGATGAACCCCGACGCCTTCCTCGAGCAGGCCCGGATGCTCGACGACATGGTCGAGCAGAGCCCCCTCGCCTGGTTGCACCGGCTGCGGATCCGCGCCACCGGAACCCACCCGCTCGCGGTCGAGCGTGCCCGCTACTTCGACGAGTGGCTGCACGAGGACGAGCCCCGGAAGATCCTGGAGGGCATCTACGCCGTGCGGGCCGGCAGCCGGCACTGCCTGACCTGCGCGACACCGCCGCGTCCGACCGAGAACTTCTGCGCGTCCTGCGGCACCGGTCTCGCCGTCTGGACGGCCGCCGGCTGACCCGGCCCGGCCGGACGCTTCACCGCACGCCGGGGGGCTGGCGCACGCCGGGGGCTCAGCGCAGGGCGAGGTCGACCACGAGCGGCCGGTGGTCGCTGCCGATCTCGTCGCCCACCTGGTAGCCGGTGACGGCGAACCGCGGCGACGCCAGCACGTGGTCGATCCGCAGCAGCGGTGGCAGCACCAGATGGTTGGCGTTCCAGGTCGGGGCCCAGCCGGCGTGGGCCACGTCGTGGGCGTCCCGCAGCCGCTCGTCGAGCAGGCGCGCGAACGGCCGGTGGTCGCGGGTGGCGTTGAAGTCACCGGCGAGCACCACCGGGACGCGGGCCAGGGCGGCCTCCGCCCGCAGGGTGTCGAGCTGCTGCCGCCACCGGGTGGCGTACTCGCGGCTCGTCGGTGACACCGTGTGGACGGCGAAGAGCCGGAACTGCCGGGTGGCGTCCACCCGGACCGTCATGCGCAGCGACGGCAGGTCACCGACCAGCGGCAGCTCCGCCTGGACGAGCGGGAACCGGGAGAACACCGCCACCCCGAACGGATCCGGCCGGGGATGCGCCTCCCGGTAGGCGTAGCCGGCCAGCGCGCCGGACTTCGTCACCGCGTCCAGGGTGAGCGGGGTGACCTCCTCCAGCACGACGATGTCGGGCCGGAGGCGGGTGATCTGGGCACCGAGCCGCCCGGCGTCGCCGTTGGTGTACAGCAGGTTGGACGTCATGATCCGCACCTTCGCCGCGTCGGCGGGGACGGCCTCGGGCTTCCCCGGCCACAGCTCGGGCACGGTGAAGGCCAGATGGGCGATGACGGCCAGCAGCGAGACGATCAGCAGCCGGTTGCGCCGCAGCGCGAAGGCGGCCGCCAGCGCCATGTAGGCGGGCAGGTACTCGACCGGGGCGAACGCGTTGATCCCCGAGTACGGCCAGCTCAGCGCGTCGTCCAGATGGAGCAGCCGGCCCGCGGTGATGATCACGAGCGTCCCGGCGACCACCCAGGAAAGAAAGATCGTCAGGGTGCGTGGCGGTATCACGGCGGTGGCGCGGCCCTTCGCCCCCGGCCGCTCCGGTTCGCCAGGGAACACGGGCAGGTCGGAACCGCTCTCCGGATGCGGGGAGGTCATGACAACAGGTTGCCGGTAGGGACAGCCGCCGCGGCCACCAGGGTCGGACGCGGATCCGACAGTGGGCCCAACCACACCCCAGCACCGCGGCCGACCGCATGGTGCCAGCACGGCCGGCTTCCGCGCCCTTCCCGCCGCCGGCGTGACAGCGGCAGGCATCTCCATGGCAGGAGTGTGAGAGCCGAGGTGTGGGCGGGGCGCACGACGCGGAAGTGACGGTGGTCGAGAGTGGCTACCTGGTCTGTTCCGAGTCGTTCGCTGAGAGCGATGACGCTGGCATCGGTGCCGCCGAGTGGGAGGCCGCGGTATCGACCGGCGAGTTCCCGGATGCGGGTCCAGTCGGTATGGGTGAGGGTCTCGACGGTGAGGGCATCGTCGATGATGGCGGTGTAGAGGGCAAGCTCCGCCGTAGGGCCGAGTTCGCGATTGATCAGATAGGCCGCTTCGGCGATCACGAGGGGCGAGGTGACGAGCGGGCTGTCTGTTCGCTCGAGGAGCTGCGCGCAGGCGGTGTGGTGGGGGTCGTTGCGGTCCGCGGCCGCGACGATGACTCCGGTGTCGACGAGCAGCACCCCTGGTGTCAGTCCCGCCCGAAGCCGTCGGCCAGAAGCTCGTCGATGCGAGGGGTGATGCCCGAGTGGGATGCGCCTACGCCGACGAAGGCGAGCCTGCGGCGGGCCGAGGTCTCAGCCGGAGGGAGCTGGGCGGCGAGGTCGGCGATGACGTCGACGACATGGGTGCCACGCCGTTCGGCCTCGGCGGTGAGGCGGCGGACGAGCTCGTCGGGCAGGTCGAGCGTGATGCTCATGCGCCGATTCTACGTCCCCAGGGCTGTTGATCTGGTTCGTCCAAGTAGCCCTCGCGGTGGATCCGCGGTGGCATGTAACCGGCTCAGGCCCATGGTTGTCGAGCTGGGTTGATCATCAGGGGCGGGGGCTTCTGTCCGCATCGCGTTCTACAGCTCCACAGCCCGGTCAGGCTCTGGTGAGCTGGCGGGCGTCCAGGGCTGGGAAGGGGTGGTCCAGGGTGTGGTAGTGGCGGGCGAGCCTGGTGGCGGCGAGGCGGTCGCCGGCCTGGACGGCGTCGGCCAGCGCGTCGAAACGTCCCGCGTGCGTGTAGGCCCGGGATCTGGCGTAGTCCGCGGCGCTGTCGTGGGTGACGCAGAACGCCCAGTCGCTGGCGCCGGTGAGGAACGCCTCCCGGGCCAGCTGGTCGAGGACGTCGTCACGCCGGGCCGGGTGGGCGGCGGCGGTCACGACCTCGACCAGCCGGCCGTTCACCTCGGCGGCGAGCTTGGTCAGGTCGGTCACGTCCGCCCAGACGTGGAAGTCCTTGCCGAGCCCCCAGGAGCCCGCCGGCAGGTCGCGGGCGCCCTCGACGTGCCCGGCCGCGGCCGCCCGCGACAGCGTCGTCACCTGGATGCCGGCGTCGGGCAGCAGCGTGAGCAGCGCCTCCAGGAACGCCGGCCCCTCGTGCCAGTGGTGGCCGAACAGTTCGGTGTCGAAGGCGCACACGACCAGCGCGCGGCGGCCGCCCCTGGCCTCGGCCAGCTCGGTCAGCCGCCGCCGCAGCACACCGACGAAGCGCGCGGCGTCGTCGGCGGCGGCCCGGCGGGCGGCGGCGGGCTCGTAGGGCGCCTTGCGCCCGGGGGGCGTGTCCACCGAGGTCACCCGGGCCACCCGCAGGCCGCTGCCGTGGTCGAAGGTGTGGAAGTCGCGGTACCACCCGCCCCCGGGATAGCCGGCGGTGGGCGACCACACCTCATAGGAGACGCCGAGGTCGCGGGGGAAGGCCAGCACCCCGCTGCCGGCGACGTCGTAGGCGCCGGCGGTCTCACCGCCGACGGTCGGGCCGTCCACCACGAAGTGGGTCACGCCCGCGGCGGCGTAGTGGCGTTCCAGCCCCGGCCGGTAGGCGCACTCCGGGGCCCAGATCCCGCCGGGCCGGGTGCCGAGACGCAGGGCCGCGTCGTCGAGGCCGGCGCCGAGCTGGGCCAGGACGATCCGCTCGTCCAGCAGCGGCAGCACCGGATGGGACGCCGGCCCGCCGAGCAGTTCGACGACCCCGGCGTCGGCCAGGCGGCGCAGCAGCGGTGACGCCCCGTGCCGCCAGCGGCCCTCGACGGCGTGCCGGGCGGCGGTGGCCAGCGCGCCCTCGTAGCCCGCGCCGGGCACGCCGTCCACCAGCGCGCCCTGTGTCCGAAGCTGCCAGTCCGCCGTCCATCTGGCCAGTTCGGACAGGCAGTACGGGTCGTCCAGCATGGCGGCCAGCACGGGTGTGACACCGAGGGTGAGCACGTCGTGGTGGCCGGCGTCGGCGAGGCGTTCGAGCAGGTCGACCAGGGGCAGGTAGGCGCCGGTCCACGCCTGGTACAGCCATTCCTCGCCGACCGGCCACGCGCCGGCGTGCGCGACCCACGGCAGATGGCTGTGCAGCACCAGACAGAACGTCCCGACCGGCGCGGCCGGCGTCCGGGCAGGCTGGCTCATGGCCGGCGGTAGGCGACCACGGCCAGGTCGAGGCTGGCGGTGATCGGGGTGTCGGCGGTGTCCGGGTGCAGGGCGAAGTCGTCGATGCCGGTACGGCGGACCCGCTCGGCCAGCGCGGCGGACCACTGCGGGTAGGGGCGGGCGAGCTGGGCGTCCACGATCGCGCCGTTGCGGCGCTCCCACGCCCGCAGCCGTGGCGCGTGCCACACGCCCCACCGGCGGGTGACCACGAAATGCTCCTCGAGGAGGGCCGTGAGCTCGTCCGGGGCCAGCTCCCGGGTGTGGTACGGATTCGCGGGGGTGTCGAGCCCCGGGGAGAAGGTCAGCCGGTTCGGGGTCGTCAGCACCAGCGTCCCAGCCGGGCGCAGCACCCGGGCGCACTCGGCCAGGAACGCCTCCTGATCGTGGAGATGCTCGATGACCTGCAGGTTCGCGATGACCTCGGCGGTGGCGTCGGCGAACGGCAGCCGCTGGAGATCGGCACGGACGGGGATGGTGGCGGGATAGGCGCGCCGGACGTGCTCGACGACGTCGGCGTCGGCGTCGACCGCGACGACCCGGGAGGCCGACCTCGCCAGCATCGCCGCGCCGTACCCCTCACCGCAGCCCGCCTCGACGACCACGGCCCCGGTGGTGAAGGGCGCGAACGCGGCGTAGGCCGCCTCATGCCGTTTGAACCAGTACCGCTCGAACCACACCCCCGGCACGGTCCGCTCCCCGAAGACCGCCCAGGCAAGCAGCGTGTTCTGATCGTCGGACGTGGGGTCGGCCTCGACGCCCTGGTGGGGCCCGTCGTCGTGGCGAGCCTCGACGTCGCGGCGGGGTTCAGCGGTGCGCTGGGGCTCAGCGGTGTGGCGGGGCGTCGTCGCCGGCTCATGCCTGACCATGAAACCCGACCTTACGCACTGGTAACCACTACGTGTCGACGACCCCCCACGCACAGCAAAAGGTGTGATGTATATGACGCATTGCAGGAACAATATGGAGATGTAACGCGCCCGGATGCCGCCGCGCGCCCGCGTGGCCCGCTACCGGGCCCGGTCGCCACGCGGAACGCGGTCGTCTGCGATGCCCGGCCGTACGGCCGGCGCCGGTCAAGCGGTGGGCGCTGGCCGTACGGCCGGTGGTGACCGCGCGGGGGAGGCGGGTCAGACGGAGACGGCTGTCGCCGCCACCTTGGTGGGGCGGTCGGGACGGGCCACCAGGGGGGCGGCGTGTTGGCGCCACTCGCGGACGGCGACGATGCCGCCGTGTCGGCTCAGTTCGCGGTCGAGTTCGCGCAGTTTCTCGGTGATCCGGACGGAGTCGAGGGTGCTTGCCAGGTCGACCGCGCGGCGTCCGGCGTCCAGGGCGGCCTCGACGTCCGGGCCGGACCGGCGCAGGTAGGACAGGGCGAGATCCGCCTCGGCGTAGCTGCGGGTGCGGGTGCGGGACGGGAGCTGCCGGGCGCGGGACTCCAGCAGCAGGGGCTCGGCCCGCCGGGCCCGCCCGAGCAGCATGAAGCAGTGGCCCTTGCACTCGGCGATGTCCGCTTCGTTGTAGTGCGCGGACCACGCCGGGCCGTCGCCGCCGTCGGCCCGGTCGAGCGCGGCGTCCATGGCGGACAGCGCCTTGCCGCAGCCGGCCTCGTCGCCGTTGCGGGCCAGGGCCCAGGCGTGCCTGTCGTGCAGCATCACCTGTACCGAGCCGGACGCGACGGTGCGGGAGCGGTCGAGGGCGGCCCTGGCCAGGGCGAGGCTCTGGCGGAGCTGCCCGAGGCACCCGGCCTGGTCGCTCATGACGGAGAGGATCCGGCTGGCCAGCATGGCGTCCCCGGCGTGTTCGGCGAGGCCGAGCGCCTGTATATAGTAGCGTTGTGCCAGTGACTGACGGTCGCAGTCCTGGGCGAGCCAGCCGCTGAACTGGGTCAGCTCGGCCAGCGCGCCGAAGAGGTCGGGGGTGTGCCGGGCCTCCAGCGCGGTCCTGGCCCGGTCGTGTAGGAAGGCGACTACCTGTCCGCGGATCTCGCCGCTGCCGTAGCGGGCGTCGAGTTTGCGGAAGGTGTCGGTCATGTCCCTGATCATCATTGCGGTCGGGGCGGGGGCCGGGGCGGCGTCGTCGACCGTTCTGACGACGCCGGTGAGGCTGGCCAGCACCGAGTCCGCGAAAGCGCTCGCTACGAACGCGCTTCCGTCCTGCAAGAGATCTCGCCTGCGCATGTCGCGTCCTGAAAGTCCGGCGATGGTTCCAAGGGTGCCCGCGGGCTGCTCGGCCACGGTGAGCCCGAAGTCGTCCCCGCGGAATGTCTCACCCCGCCAGCCGAGGTCGGTCGGGGTGATCTGGTAGCCCACCAGCGCCGACATCTCGGCGGCGGCGAGCTCGGCCACCATGGGGTCGCGGGGGCGCATGCCGCGGCGCCAGTGGCCCACTGTGGTCCGTGCCAGCGCGAGCTCGATCCGGCGGTGTCGCCGTGCGCGCTCGTTGACCTGTCGGGCGAAGCGGGTGTCGGAGATCGAGATCTCGGCGAGTAGACGTGCGAACAGTGTCGGGCGGGATCCATCTTTGTCCGATACAGGGTCATTATCCCGAACGAAGCCGATCAGTTCCGGTTTTCTGTTCATTGTGCCCTCGTGGCTCGTATGATTACTTTTCGTGACGGCATGGTGTTTTTGAGGCTCAGGACAGAAAGTAGTGATCCGATCACGGTGCTGGAAGGGGCTGTGCAGAAGTCGGCCCGAATGCACACGCGGGTGCCTTCCGGTGGCAACGTGGACGGGGCATGGTTCGGAGCGCGCCGGCGATCATTGGGCGTGACAACGTTGCCGGTGCGACCATGTCAGGAACAAGCAGACCGATAAAAGTGGCTACGGAGGCCTCGAGGCGTGGTGAACATCGTCGTTACTGTCAAGCAGGTGCCGGACACCTGGGCAGAGAAGAAGCTTGACCCGGTTACCCGGACGATCGATCGCAAAAGTGTGGACAACGTCATAAACGAGATGGACGAGTACGGTGTCGAGGAGGCCCTGAAGATCAAGGAAGCCCATGGTGGCGAGGTGACAGTGGTCACCCTGGGCCCGCAGAAGGCCGTCGAGACCATCCGCAAGGCGCTGTCGATGGGTGCGGACAAGGCCGTGCACATCACCGACGAGCAGCTGGCCGGCTCCGACGCGCTGCAGACGTCCGCCGCGCTCGCGAAAGTTATTTCCACGCTGTCGCCCGACATCGTCATCACCGCCGCCGAGGCCTCCGACGCCCGCGGCGGTGTGCTGGGGGCCCTGCTCGCCGAGCAGCTCGGGCTCCCGCAGCTCACCCAGGCCCGCAAGGTGACCGTCGACCCGGGGGCGGGCACCGTTCGTATCGAGCGCCAGGCCGACAATGGCTACGCTCTGGTGGAAGCGTCCATACCGGCGGTCGTCGGTGTCGTCGAGAAAATCAACCAGCCGCGCTACCCGTCGTTCAAGGGGATCATGGCGGCCAAGAAGAAGCCGCTGACCACCGTGTCCGTCGCCGACGCCGGCCTGGATCCCGCCACGGTCGGGCTCGCCAACGCCGGGTCGGCGGTGGTGGACGCCCAGCCGGCGCCGCCCCGCCAGACCGGGACGATCGTCAAGGACGAGGGCGACGGCGGTACGAAGGCCGCCGAGTTCCTCGTCGCGCAGAAGCTGATCTGAGGGGTCCTTATCCAATGGCTGAGGTTCTGGTACTCGTCGAGCACGCGGACGGCGAGCCGAAGAAGGTCACTGCCGAGCTGCTGACGCTCGCCCGGTCACTGGGCGAGGCGTCCGCGGTCTTCCTCGGCGCTCCCGGCACGTACGCCAAGATCAAGGATTTCCTGGCGGAGTACGGGGCGTCGAAGGTGTACGTCGTCGAGTCCGACGACGTCGTCGACTATGTGGTGGCGCCGGTGGCCGAGGTGCTGGCCAAGCTGGTGACCGACGTCGCACCCGCGGCGGTCCTCACGGCCGCCACCGCGGAGGCGCGGGAGGCCGCCGCGCGCACGGCCGCGAAGACCGGGTCCGGCCTGCTCTGGGACGCGGTCGCCGTCGCGGCGGACCTGACCGCGACCCAGGGCATCTTCGGTGGCTCCACGATCGTCACCTCGAAGGTCACCAAGGGGACGCCGATCCTCGTGGTGCGGCCGAACACCACCGCCCCCGAGGCCGCGCCGACCACCCCGGTGACGCAGAACGTCGACATCACGATCTCGGACGCCGCGAAGTCGGCGAAGATCCTCGACCGGGTGGTCGAGGCCAAGTCGGGCCGTCCCGACCTCACCGAGGCGCAGATCGTGGTCTCCGGCGGCCGTGGCCTCGGCGCCGCCGAGCACTTCGTGCTGGTCGAGAAGCTGGCCGACAGCCTCGGCGCCGCGGTGGGCGCGTCCCGGGCGGCGACCGACGCCGGCTGGTACCCCCACCAGCAGCAGGTCGGCCAGACCGGCAAGACCGTGTCGCCGCAGCTCTACGTCGCGGTCGGCATCTCCGGTGCGATCCAGCACCGGGCCGGGATGCAGACGTCCAAGACGATCGTCGCGATCAACAAGGACCCGGAGGCGCCCATCTTCGAGTTCGCCGACTACGGCATCGTGGGTGACCTGTTCAACGTCGTCCCGCAGCTCACCGAGGCGATCGAGAAGCGCAAGGGGTAGCCGGGCCGCCGCTGTGCGGCATCGTGTCCGCGGACGTCCGGTCGCTGTTCTTCCGCGGACGTCTGACGGCCGGATGTTCCCTCCCTCCCGAGGAACGTCCGGCCGTCGCCGTACGCCTGGCGTGGGCGGCCGGCCGCCAGCCGGAACCGTTCCGAGGACGGCCTGGCGGACCGCCCGTCGGGTACGGGCCCCTACGCCCGGTGGTGCGGTAGGGGTCCGGGCGGCTCGGGCCCCTGTCCGATCCTGTTCCCTGTTCCCTGGGTGCGGCTTCGGGCGATACTGGCCCGGCCTCACTGGCCCGGCGTCCGGTGGGTGACGCTCGGTGGGTGTTGTGGATTCTGTGGGTGTTTCCTGGCTGGAACGCCCTCTTGCCGTCTTCCGTTGTTGCTCCGGCCGGACGGCTTCGCAAAATAACGATCATGTCGGGGTCTGGACTCCCGGCCTATTGTGTGGGCATCCTAATATCTGCCCGTCCAACTATTGGACGGGAAAGTGTGCCCGCCGTTGGTCCGGAGGTTTCGAGGATGGGCGTAGCCAGTCAGTCACCCCTGCACGTCCCGCAGCATCCGGTGCGGGTCGTCACCGTGGCCTCCCTGTTCGACGGCCACGACGCGGCGATCAACATCATGCGCAGGATCCTGCAGTCCCAGGGCGTCGAAGTGATCCACCTCGGCCACGACCGCGGTGTGGAGGAGGTGGTCACGGCCGCGATCCAGGAGGACGCCCAGGCGGTGGCACTGTCGTCCTACCAGGGCGGGCACGTCGAGTACTTCAGCTATCTGGTCCAGCGGCTGCGTGAGCGCGGCGCCGGCCACATCCGGGTGTACGGCGGGGGAGGGGGTGTCATCGTCCCCGACGAGATCGCCCTGCTGCACTCCCGCGGGGTCGCCCGGATCTTCTCGCCGCAGGACGGGCAGCGGCTCGGGCTGCCAGGGATGATCAACATCATTGTCACCGAGTGCGACACCGACCTGACCGCCGACCTGCCGTCGGTGCCGGCAATCGCAGCCGGTGACCAGGGCGCGCTCGCCCGGGCGATCACCGTGTTGCAGGGCGGCGCCTCGCCCGAACTCGCGCGCCAGGTGCGCCAGGCGGCCCGGCCCGGAATCCCGGTGCTGGGCATCACGGGCACGGGCGGATCCGGCAAGTCCTCGCTGACCGACGAGCTGCTGCGCCGGCTGCGCCTCGACCAACAGGACAAGCTGCGCGCCGCCGTGATCGCGGTGGACCCGACCCGCCGCCGCGCCGGCGGCGCACTGCTCGGCGACCGCATCCGGATGAACGTGCTCGGGGACAGCGACGGCCCGTCCAGGATCTTCTTCCGCTCCCTGGCGACCCGGGGTGCCGGCAGCGAGCTGCCCGAACGGATCGGCGACGTGATCGCGGCCTGCCAGGCCGCCGGCTACGACCTGGTCGTGGTCGAGACGCCGGGCATCGGCCAGGGCGACACCGGGATCGTCGACCTGGTGGACGTCTCGCTGTACGTGATGACGCCCGAGTACGGCGCCGCGTCCCAGCTTGAGAAGATCGACATGCTGGACTTCGCCGACGTGGTGGCGATCAACAAGTTCGAGCGGCCCGGGGCCGAGGACGCCCGCCGCGACGTCGGCCGTCAGCTGGTACGCAACCGGGAGGCCTTCGGCTCCTCCTGGGAGGACATGCCGGTGTTCGGGACGAGCGCGGCCCGGTTCAACGACGACGGGGTCACCGCGCTCTACCAGCACCTGATCTCGTTGCTCGCGGCCAAGGGGCTGCCGCTGGCCGCCGGTACGCTGCCGCGGGTGTCGGTCAAGGCGTCCTCGGGGCTGACGAGGGTGCTCCCGGCGTCCCGCGTCCGCTACCTGGCGGAGATCGCCGAGACCGTGCGCTCCTACCACCGGCACAGCACCGAGCAGGTCGAGGCGGCCCGCCGGCGCCAGCACCTGCGCACCGCGCACCAGGAGCTCGCCGCCGCCGGCGACCGGTACGCGGGGCTCGACGCCCTGCTCGAGGGTGCCGAGAAGGGCCTGGATCCCAGCGTGCGCGAGCAGCTGGACGCCTGGCCGGCGACGGTGGCGGAGTACTCCGGCGAGGAGCTCGTCTACACGGTGCGCGGCAAGGAGATCCACACGCCGCTGCGCCGCACGACGCTGTCGGGCACCTCGATACCCCGGGTGGCGCTGCCCCGCACCGGCGACGACGGTGATCTCGTGCGCTTCCTGCGCGCGGAGAACCTGCCCGGCCGGTTCCCGTTCACCGCCGGGGTGTTCCCGTTCAAGCGGGTCGGCGAGGCGCCGGCGCGGATGTTCGCCGGCGAGGGCGACCCGTTCCGCACCAACCGGCGGTTCCACTACCTCTCCCGGGGCTCGGAGGCCACCCGGCTGTCCACGGCGTTCGACTCGGTCACGCTCTACGGCCGGGACCCGGCGCCCCGCCCCGACATCTACGGCAAGATCGGCACGTCCGGGGTCTCGATCGCGACCCTGGACGACATGAAGGAGCTCTACGCCGGCTTCGACCTGTGCTCGCCGACGACGAGCGTCTCCATGACGATCAACGGGCCGGCTCCCGCGATCCTCGCGATGTTCCTCAATGTCGCCATCGACCAGCAGCTGGAGCGGTCCGCCGCCACCGAGGGCCGCGAGCCCACCCCGGCCGAGGCCGCCGAGGTGCGGGCCAGGGCGCTGTCGACCGTGCGCGGCACCGTGCAGGCCGACATCCTCAAGGAGGACCAGGGGCAGAACACCTGCATCTTCTCCACCGAGTTCGCCCTGCGCTGCATGGCCGACGTGCAGGAATGGTTCATCGGCCACAGCGTCCGCAACTTCTACTCCGTGTCGATCTCCGGCTACCACATCGCGGAGGCCGGGGCGAACCCGATCAGCCAGGTCGCCTTCACCCTGGCCAACGGCTTCACCTACGTCGAGGCGTACCTCGCCCGCGGCATGGACATCAACGACTTCGCGCCGAACCTGTCGTTCTTCTTCTCCAACGGTCTGGACGCGGAGTACAGTGTCATCGGCCGGGTAGCCCGGCGGATCTGGGCGGTCGCTCTGCGTGAGCGCTACGGTGCCGCCGAGCGGTCGCAGAAGCTCAAGTACCACGTCCAGACCTCCGGCCGTTCCCTGCACGCGCAGGAGATGGACTTCAACGACATCCGCACGACACTGCAGGCCCTGTGCGCCATCTACGACAACTGCAACAGCCTGCACACCAACGCCTACGATGAGGCGGTGACCACCCCGACCGAGCACTCCGTCCGCCGGGCGCTGGCCATCCAGATGATCATTGACAAGGAGTGGGGGCTGACCGGCAACGAGAACCCGCTCCAGGGCTCCCACATCGTCGAGGAGCTCACCGACCTCGTGGAGGAGGCCGTCCTCGCCGAGTTCGAGCGGATCTCCGAGCGCGGCGGTGTGCTCGGCGCGATGGAGACCGGCTACCAGCGCGGCCGTATCCAGGACGAGTCCATGCTCTACGAGCAGCGCAAGCACGACGGCAGCCTGCCGATCATCGGGGTGAACACGTTCCTCGACCCCGACGCGGAGGACAGCGTGCAGGGCCCCATCGAGCTCGCCCGAGCCACGGAGGAGGAGAAGGTCTCGCAGCTCGAGCGCCTCGCCGACTTCCAGGCCCGGCACGCCGAGGAGGCCCCCGAGGTGCTGCGCCGGCTGCGCGAGGCCGCGGCGGCCGGCGAGAACGTCTTCGACGTCCTCATGGAGGCCGTCCGGCACTGCTCGCTCGGCCAGATCAGCGACGCTTTCTTCGAAGTCGGTGGCCGGTACCGTCGTAATGTCTGAAGCAGCCTAGTTTCCCAGCGGCCCTGGCTGGCCAGGGCCGCGCGGTCGTGATTCGCTCGCGTCCGGGGTCCCGCCGGATCCGGTGGGGCCCCGGAGGTGGCAGGTTTCCGACAGGTCCGGGAGGCCCACGTTTCCCAGAGCCCACGGCGGCCCCATGGACCCGCGGCGGCACGGGAAACGAGGCCCGTGTTGTTCCCGGCCGACCGGCCACGTCGTGGAGGAGCCGTCCGACCGTGTCCTTTCCCAAACCCCTGCCGTTCGACCCCATCGAGGAGGCGCGCAAGCAGTGGACAGCGCACGGCTGGGCCGAAGCGGCTGACGGCATGGCGGCCGTCACGTCCGTGATGCGCGCCCAGCAGATCATCCTGGCCCGGGCGGACGAGGTGCTGCGCCCCTTCGAGCTGACCTTCGCCCGCTACGAGCTGCTCGTGCTGCTGCTGTTCAGCCGGGCCGGCTCACTGCCGATGAGCAAGGTCGGCAACCGTCTGCAGGTGCATCCGACGAGCGTGACCAGCGCGGTCGACCGGCTGTCCTCGCAGGGCCTGGTCCGCCGCATCCCGCACCCCACGGACCGGCGCACCACCCTGGCCGAGATCACCGCGGCCGGCCGGGAGGTGGCGACCACGGCCACCGTCGAGCTCAACCGCCGTCTGTTCGCCAGCCCGGGCTTCCCACCCGAGCAGGTCGGCCCGCTCGTCGACATCCTCCGGGACTTCCGCAGCCGCGCCGGCGACTTCTGACCTGCCAGCCCGTCAGCCCACCGGCCTCCAGCAGACCACCGAGCTATCACTTCTGACCGGATGTATCGGACTTGTCGCGATCCATGGTGTCACGTACTGTCACTCTTGGATCTGCTGACAAGCAACATACACAGAGGTGTGTATGTTGATGACCATGGCTGATGTGCGGACCAACATCGTCGTCGACGACGAGTTGATCGAGGAGGCCATGCGCGTCTTCGGAGTGAACACCCGGCGTGAAATCGTCGATCTGGCCTTGCGGCATCTCGTCGGCCGGGCCGACTTCCGGCGCCGGGCCCTGGCCCTGGAAGGCACGGGCTGGGACGCGGACCTGAGCGAGCTCCGCCCGGGTTTCGTGTCGAGTCTCGACAGCGTTTCCCGTGACGACCGGTGATTCTCGTCGATACTTCCGCGTGGATCGAGCTGCTCCGTGGGAGCAAGTCACCGGTCCATCGGCGGCTACGCGATCTGATCGACGAGGACGCCTACCTGGTGACGACGGAGATCGTCCGTTTTGAGGTGTTCGCAGGCGCCCGTTCCCACGAACACCAGCGTGAGCTGCTGGCGTTGCTCGCGTCCCTACCCATCCTTCCTCTGCATGATTCCGGCGATTACGAGAACGCCGCGGCCTTGTACCGATCCGCCCGGCACAGCGGGGTGACGGTCCGGGTGCTCACCGACTGCCTCATCGCGCAGGCGGCCATCAGAGCCGACGCGGGTCTGCTGCATGCCGATCGCGACTTCGACAACCTCGCCCGGATCACCGGCCTGCGGATCGAGCCAGTCGAGTGAACGGCGGCCTCTGCTGGCTCACCCGCCTTCGTACAGGCGGTGGAGGTCTATGAGGACGATGTCGGGGGCGCGGGCTGCGGCGGCGCGCAGGTCGTCGGTGAAGCCGGTGGCGGAGAACAGCAGGAGGCGGGTGCCGGTCACGTCCAGGTTGCCCGTCCGTTCGATGAGCGTGCGGGCGCGTCGCAGCCTGTTCAGATGCTCGAGGCCCAGCTCGACGCCCCATTTGGCCTCGCCGACGGCGACGAGCCGGCGGCGCTCGCCGTCGGCCGGGCCGAGCGCGACGACGTCGAGCTCCATCGCCGCCCGCTGTTCGCGGTCGTGGATGGTGCCGTGGCCGATGTCGCCTATGTCGCCGAGGTCGTCGGTGCCGAGAGCCGCCGGGCCGGCGTACAGCGCCACCCAGGTCCGGCAGATCTCCTCGAAGTCGGGCCCGAGGATCTGGGAGGCGAACGTGGCGCGCCGGCCCGGCCAGGTCCTGGCCGCCTGTCCACGCGCCTCGAGCCGGCCGAAGACCGGCCGCATGACGGCGTGGTAGAAGGCGATCAGCGGCTCGGCGATCCGCCACACCGGACGCCGGTCGCGCAGCAGGTCGTCCGCCTTGACCAGGAAGCCGGCGTCGGTCAGCACGGTCAGCGGGTGCGCGAGGTCGCCCGTCGGCCGGCCGACCGCGTTCGCGATCGCGCCGCGGGTGACAGCGCCGGTGGCCACGGCCGCCAGTACCGAGCTGTACAGGCCGGGGTCACGCAGGTCCGGCTCCTCCGCGAGCAGGTAGCGCGCCTCGCGGAACAGCGGCGAGTTGCGGTTGAGGACCGTTCTGACCACCCAGGCGTCGAAGTCGTCGATGCCGCGCGGGCCGTCCCCGCGAGCGAAGTCCCGGTAGGCCGGCGTCCCGCCCACGACGGCGTGTACCTGCGCCGCGAGCCGGTGGTCGTCGATGCCCCAGAACTCCCGGGCCAGCCGGAAGTCCAGCGAGGGCACGACCAGCTCCAGCGCCGCCCGGCCGCGCAGCGGCGCCGAGCCGGCGAGCAGACGGCCCATGACCGTGAGCGCGGATCCGCACAGGATCAGCCGTGTTCGCGAGCCGGTCCGTTCGGGACGGCGCGGGCCGAACGCCGCCTGGACCACCGAGGGCAGCTGTGGCGAAGCCTTGATCAGATAGGGGAACTCGTCGATGACGACGGTGGTCGGAGCCTGCCGGCCCAGCCCCAGCACGGCGTCGACCGCCTCGGCCCAGGAACCGAACGCCAGCGGCGCCGCGGCGCCGACGTGCTCGGCGAAGCGCGCGCCGAACAGCCGCAGCGAGTCCACAGCGGTCCCTTCGAGCGCCTGGTGGTACAGGCCACCGGTCTGCTCGCACGCCGCCTCGAGCAGGAACGACTTCCCCTGCCGCCGGCGGCCGGTGACCACGCCCAGCGTCGCGCCCGGCGTCGGGTCCTCGCAGAAGCGCGCGAGCGCCGCCCACTCCTCCTCCCGGTCGAACATGTCCACCGGCCGCTCCACCTGCACCACCCATCCCGGCGTCCAAGGCGCCTCCAAAGGCTGGATTCTAGTGTAACCACAATTACATGAAACGTACTTACACTAGAAAGCCACAGGTGGAAGCCATGATCTGAGACTGTGTGCGACCGTCTCTGATCGGATACCGCGCTTTGCCAGATGTGCTTGGCGGGCCGGCGGTGATATTCGGAGGGTGATGGTCCGGTCCAGCCCGCCGCCGTTGGCCGGTCGTCGGCGGTTGGGGCGTCGGGTTGCGGACTGTGGGCGTCGGGCGGGTATCGCCGGCGGGCGCGG
>NZ_CEVIVC010000040.1:0-16535 GCF_982290645.1 Protofrankia sp. CiP1_Cm_nod4 | reverse complement strand
GCACCGTTACGGAATCGTGTTCCATACCGACGCCGTCCAGGCCGTCGGGTCGATCCCGGTGTCGTTCGAGGACAGCGGCGCGGACGCGCTGACGGTCAGCGCGCACAAGCTCGGCGGCCCGATCGGCATGGGCGCGCTGCTGGTACGCCGCGGCCTGACGCTGGCGCCGCTGACGCACGGCGGCGGGCAGGAGCGCGACGTCCGCTCCGGCACCCTGGACACCCCGGGGGTGGCCGCCTTCGCGGCGGCGGCGTCGGCGGCGGTCGCCGAGCAGCCGGTCGAGGCGGTACGGCTGGCCGCCCTGCGGGACGACCTGGTCGCCCGGGTGCTCGCCGCGGTGCCGGGCGCGGTGGCCAACGGAGCGCCCTCCGGTCCCGGCCGTCTGCCCGGCATCGCCCATCTGACCTTCCCTGGCTGCGAGGGCGACTCGCTGCTGCTGCTGCTCGACGCCCACGGGATCGAGTGCTCGACGGGGTCGGCCTGCTCCGCGGGGGTGGCCCAGCCGTCCCACGTGCTGCTCGCCATGGGCGTCGACGAGGCCCGCGCCCGCGGCTCGCTGCGCTTCTCGCTGGGGCGGACGTCCACCGCGGCGGACGTCGATGCCCTGGTCCGTGTGATCATGCCGGTGGTCGGCCGGGCGCGCCGGGCGGGGGCGCTCGCCGGGCTGTCCGGGCTGTCCGGGCTGTCCGGGGGGTGAGCCGGATGCGTGTGCTCGCGGCGATGTCCGGGGGTGTCGACTCGGCGGTGGCGGCGGCCCGCGCGGCGGACGCCGGCCATGACGTGACAGGCGTGCACCTGGCCCTGGCGAAGTCGCCCGAGTCGCACCGCACCGGCGCCCGCGGCTGCTGCACGATCGAGGACGCCCGGGACGCCCGCCGCGCCGCCGACATCATCGGCATCCCCTTCTACGTGTGGGATCTCGCCGACCGCTTCGAGCACGACGTCATCGACGAGTTCGTCGCCGCCTACGAGGCCGGCCGGACGCCCAACCCGTGCGTGCGCTGCAACGAGCGGATCAAGTTCGCGGCGGTGCTGGAGCGGGCGCTGGCCCTGGGCTTCGACGCGGTGGTCACCGGCCATCACGCGCGGCTTTCCGGGGCGGTGCTGCGCCGCTCGGTCGACCCGGGCAAGGACCAGTCCTACGTGCTGGGGACGCTGCGCCCCGACCAGCTCGCCCACGCGATCTTCCCGCTGGGGGACACGACGAAGACCGAGGTCCGCGCCGAGGCGGCCCGCCGTGGCCTCGCGGTCGCGGACAAGCCCGACAGCCACGACATCTGCTTCATCGCCGACGGCGACACCGGCCGCTGGCTGCGCGACCGGCTCGGCTCCCAGCCCGGGCCGGTGGTGGACGCCGCCACCGGCGAGACACTGGGGGAGCACGAGGGGGCCTTCGCGTTCACGATCGGCCAGCGCCGCGGCCTGCGCCTGGGCCGGCCCGCGCCCGACGGCAGGCCCCGCTACGTCCTGGACGTCTCCCCGGTGACCCGGACGGTGACGGTCGGCCCGGCCGAGGCGCTCGACGTCTCCCACCTGGTGGCCGACCGGGCGGTCTGGCCGTACGAGGGGCCGGTGGTCTGCGCGGCGCAGGTCCGGGCGCACGGGCAGGCGGTGCCCGCCACCGCCGAGGGCGTCGGCGACGAGCTGCGCGTGGCCCTGGACGAGCCGCTGCGCGGCACCGCCCCCGGCCAGGCCGTCGTCCTCTACGACGGAGACCGTGTCCTCGGCGGCGGCCATGTCCTCCGGCTCGGGCGCTGACGGGAGGCCCGGGTACCGCGGGGCGCGGGTACCGCGGGGCCCCGGCCGGCCTTTCCCCGCTCCTCTGCCCGCTCCTTGGCACCTGCTCCTTGGCACCTGCTTCGGCACCTGCTTCGGCACCTGCTTTGACACCTGTTTCCCACGGACGGCGATTCCGATGACGGTGATGAGCCCGTGACACCATTCACCACCATGCCTGACATCGCACCCGCCGACGCATCCACCGCCGTGCCCCCCGGCGCGCCCGCCGCTGTGCCCGCGACGGCGCCCGCCGCCGGCCGCCTGTGGGAGCCGGGGGCGGCGACCGGCGTCGGGTCGCTGCCGGGGACCGACCCGGTCGAGGCGTGCCGGCTGGTCTTCGACGAGCTGCCCGACCTGCCGCACCTGCCCGAGCTGCCGGCCCGCGGCCCCGGCGCCGACATGATCGGCCGTTCGGCGGGTCTGCTCGCGGACATGCCGGTCGACCTGCAACCGTCCGGGTGGCGGCTGGTACCGCGTCCCGGAATGGACCTGCGCCGCACCCGGGACCTGCTCGCCCGCGATCTCGACGCGCTGGGTGAGGTCGCCGCCGGCTACACCGGGCCGCTGAAGGTCGCCGTCGCCGGCCCGTGGACGCTCGCCGCCACCGTCGAGCTGCCCCGCGGGCACAAGGCCCTCAAGGACGCCGGCGCCAGCCGGGACATCGCCGAGGCCCTGGCCCAGGGACTCGCCGCCCACCTCGCCGGCATCGCCCTGGCCGTGCCCGGCGTCCGCCTGATCGTGCAGGTCGACGAGCCCTGCCTGCCGGCGGTGCTCGCCGGTGAGGTCCGCACACCCAGCGGTTTCGGGGTGCTCCCCGCGGTGGAGGAGGGCGTCGTCGTCGACCGGCTGCGGACGCTGCTGGCCGCCACCGGGGTGCCCACCGGGGTGCACTGCTGCGCGTCCGCGCCGCCGCTGGGACTGCTGCGGCAGGCGAAGGCCGCCTTCGCCAGCGTGGACGCGACCCTGCTGACGCCCGCCGACGACGACGCCGTCGGCGAGGCGGTCGAGGCCGGGGTCGCGCTGATGCTCGGGGTGGTGCCGGCGCGGGGCGCGGACCTGTCGGACGTGTCGGACCTGTCGGACGCCCGTCGTACTGTCGAGCCCGTCCGGTCGATGTGGCGGCGGCTGGGGTTCGCCCCGGAGCAGCTTCGGGAGGTGGTCGTGGTGACTCCCACCTGTGGTCTCGCGGGTGCGACACCCGCCTATGCCAGGGCGGCGCTGCGGCGCTGCCGCAAGGCGGGCCGGGCGCTGGCGGACGGCTCGGTATGAGCCCGCTCGACATCTCGAGTCCGGAGGCCCCCCCGGGCGTGGCCGGCGCGCCGGCGGCCGAGGCAACGGTGGATGCTCCCCCGGACGCGGGCGGCTCCCCGGACGCTTCCCGGAGCGTGACGCCGGGGAGCGGGCCCGAGCCCCGGCCCGACGGTGAGCTCCCCGCCGGCGGCGACGCCGAGCTGTCGGCGCCGGGCGTCGCGGTCGACGAGATCCCGGCGCGGACGCGGGCGCGGGCGGCGGAGCTGGCCCGGGAGTTGGGCGAACACGCCTTCCGGTACTACGTTCTGGACTCCCCGACCGTCTCCGACGCCGAGTACGACCGGCTCATGGCCGAGCTGACGGAGATCGAGACCCGTTGCCCGGGGCTGCGCACGCCGGACTCACCTACCCAGAAGGTCGCCGGCGCCATCTCGACCCTGTTCACCCCGGTGGAGCATCTGGAGCGGCTGCTCTCGCTGGACAACGTCTTCACGGAGGTGGAGTTCGAGGCGTGGGCCGCCCGCGTCACCCGGGAGGCCGAGGTGGACGCCTGGCTGTGCGAGCTGAAGATCGACGGTCTCGCGGTCGACCTGGTCTACGAGGACGGCTACCTGGTGCGCGCGGCCACCCGCGGCGACGGGCGGACCGGGGAGGACGTCACCCCGAACATCCGGACCCTCGCGGCGGTGCCGGGCCGGCTGCGCGGCGGGAGCGTGCCCGGGCTGCTGGAGGTCCGCGGCGAGGTCTTCTTCCCGACGGCGGCCTTCGCCGAGCTCAACGCCACGCTGGTCGCCGCCGGCGACAAACCGTTCGCCAACCCGCGCAACGCCGCCGCCGGCTCCCTGCGGCAGAAGGACCCGCGGGTCACCGCCACCCGCCCACTGTCCATGATCATGCATGGGCTCGGCGCCCACCGCGGCTTCGACGTCACCTCCCAGTGCGAGGCGTACCAGCGGATGGCCGAGCTCGGCCTGCCCGTCTCCACGCACCACGAGGTGCTGGCGAGTGTCGCCGAGGTCGAGGCGTTCGTCCGCCGGTGGGGGGAGCACCGCCACGACGTCGAGCACGAGATCGACGGCGTGGTGGTGAAGGTCGACGCCTTCGGCCTGCAACGCCGCCTCGGCGCCACGTCGAAGTCCCCGCGCTGGGCGGTGGCCTACAAGTACCCGCCCGAGGAGGTCACCACCAGGCTGCTCGGCATCGAGGTCAACGTGGGCCGCACCGGGCGGGTCACCCCGTTCGGCCGCCTGGAGCCGGTCAGGGTCGCCGGCTCCACCGTCGCCCTGGCCACCCTGCACAACGCCGACCAGGTGGAACGCAAGGGTGTGCTGATCGGCGACACCGTCGTCCTGCGCAAGGCCGGCGACGTGATCCCGGAGATCGTCGGCCCGGTCGTGGACCTGCGGGACGGCTCCGAGCGCGCCTTCGTGATGCCCACCCACTGCCCGGAGTGCGGCACCGGGCTGGTGCGTCCCGAGGGCGAGGCCGACGTCCGCTGCCCGAACACCGTCTCGTGCCCGGCGCAGCTGCGCGAGTCGCTGTTCCACTTCGCCTCCCGCGGCGCCCTGGACATCGACGGCTTCGGCTACGAGACGGCGTCCGCCCTGCTGGCGGCCGGCCGGGTGAGCGACGTCGGCGACGTCTTCCACCTCACCGCCGAGTCGTTCGCCGAGCTGCGCGGCTTCGCCAAGAAGAAGATCGACCAGATCCTGCGCGGGGTGGACGCGGCCCGGCGGCAGCCGCTGTGGCGGCTGCTGGTCGGGCTGTCCATCCGGCACGTGGGCCCGAGCGCGGCCCGGGCGCTGGCCCGTGAGATGCGTTCGGTGGACGCCATCGCCGCCGCGCCCACCGAGACGCTGGCCGCCGTCGACGGCGTGGGCCAGACCATCGCCGCCTCCGTGGTGGACTGGTTCGCCGATCCGCGCCACCGGGACATCCTGGAACGGATCCGTTCCGGTGGGGCGCGGCTCGCCGACGCCGGCGCGGACGACGGGCCCGGCCCGCTCACCGGCGTCACCGTCGTGATCACCGGGACGCTGGCGGGCTGGAGCCGGGACTCCGCCACCGAGGCCGTCCAGGCCCGCGGCGGCAAGGTCACCGCCTCGGTGAGCAGGAAGACGGCCTTCGTGGTGGTCGGCGCCGACCCGGGGGCGAGCAAGTACGACAAGGCCCGCGCCTGGAAGCTGCCGATCCTCGACGAGACCGGCTTCGCCGTCCTGCTGGAACAGGGCCCGCAGGCCGCGGCCCCGCTCGCGCTCCCACCGGAACCGGACGACCCGTCAGAACCGACCGACCCACCGGCGGCGACCGACCCACCGGAACCGGTTGACCCAACGGAACCGGCCGACGGCTAGCCACCGGCCGCCTCCGTTGGCGGGCGCCTCCACGCCTTCTCCGCCAAACGAGGGCTCTTCGGAGAATGAGTGTGGAAACGGTCGCTGTAGCAGCCGTTTCCACACTCATTGTCTTGATCGGAACGGGGTGTGCGGCTGTCCGGCCGGCGTTTCGGGGGCTGGCGGCCGGGGCGGCGGGATGAGCCAGGTGCCAGGTGGGTGCCGGTCCCCCTGGGTGGGTGCCGGTGTCAGGTGGGGGCCGGTGAGGTGTGGCGGTTGCGCACGATCGTGGCGGCTATGCCGGCGAGATGGGCCAGCCGCTGGACCTCGGAGGCGCGGAAGCGCGGGCCACCGGGCCGTCCGACGAGCACCGCCACCTCACAGCCGCCCTCCGGGGGAGTGCCCACCGGGGCCACCGCGAGTTCCATGCCGAGCGCGCTCCAGCGCGGCGGGAACCAGCCGCTGTCCGCGTCGAAGCCACGCGCGCGGTCCAGGGGCAGCGACAGCAGTTCGGGGCGCACCTTCTTCGGGCTGGTCAGCTCGTCACCACCGAGGTCGGGGGCGCCGACGGAGGACTCGACGACCCGGATGTCGCCGGGCGCGACCCGTTCGAGCAGCACCGCCCAGTCGGCGTGGAATACCGCGCCGACGAACCCGGTGAGGACGGCGAGCGCGTCGTCGGGCCGGGCGGTCAGCGCCTCGACAAGGTCCAGGTCGTGCCGGATCCCCACGCCGCCGGCCGGGTACGGGCGCAGGGACTCCACGCTCACCCCGGGCACGGAGCAGGCCGCGGTCAGCACGGTGTCGGCCAGCCCGTTCGGGGGCAGTTCGACGACGACGTCGTCCACGGCACCGCGCGCGCCGCGCTCGACCACGCTCAGGCTGACGATGTCGATACCGGCCTGCCCGAGGGCGGTGGCGACGGCGCCCAGGGCGCCGGGCCGGTCCGGCAGGACGAGGCGCAGCAGATACGACATGTAGTCAAGAATACATTCCGTGCATGCTTGATTGGTGACAACAACGTCACGTGCAGGTATCGGTGCTGGTCATCAGTGCGTTTTCGGGCTGTCATAGCTGGTGGCGGATGGCGCTATCGCTCACGTTATGTTACCTCACGCGAAGATCACTTCTAGCGCGCCGGTCAGGTAACCCTACGTATCCCCGCGGACGGTGGCACGCGTCGATGGACGTCGGCCACCGGAGAAGATCGGCGCGAGTTTGTCGTTGTGTACGCTGACGCGGCCAAAAAGCGTACACAACAACAAAATCGCGGCGATCATAGCCTGTGCGGGTGGCCGATTCAGGCGGGGCCGAGAACGGCGCCGATCCGCCGCCGTACCTCGGTCTCGCCCAGCGCAGCCGCGACCAGGTGGAGAGCGGGGCTGCGGGTGGAGCCGGTGAGCAGCACGCGGACCACCTGGGACGCTTCCCGGATCGACCCGACGTAGGAGCCGGGGTCGTTCTTGTACTCCTTGACGCTTGCCGCGAAGCCGTTGTCCTTGGCCGTCACACGGATCTGGTCGAACCAGCCGTCCGAGTCGGACAGGTCCTGGTAGACACGCAGCAGGTCCGCGCACAGCCGCCGCACCACATCGGGCGCGAGGCCGCCGAACCGGCTGTCCGCGGGATCGGTCACCGGCTCGAACAGCGCGGTGAAGAAGTAGCCGTAGATCGGCCGGAAGTCCGACCACTTGCGCAGGTCCTTGCGCGGGTTGTCCACCCCCGTCCGCTCGATGTCCAGCGCCCGCACGGCGAGGTCCTGCTCGGCGCGGACAGCCTGCGCCAGTTCGGTGTCGTGGGTATCCGCCCACGTCAGCACCTCGTCCAGGACATCCCGGCTTGGCAGAGTCGCGACGTAGTCCGCCGCGATGTCCTCCAGCTTCACCAGATCCACCAGCGCGCCGGACACGCCGCACTCGGCCAGGCGCAGCGGGGCGGTCAGCGCCTCGGCCAGCGGCATCTCCGCCAACCGCCCGTTGATCAGCCCGCGAAGGTAGTAGAGCACACTTGGCGCCGGGTAGCCCGCTTTGATGTAGAACTCGACGGACGCTTCAGGGTCCTTGCGCTTGGACAGTTTCCGTTTTCCTGAACCGTCCGCTTTCAGTAGTGGCGCGATGTGCGCGTATGGAATGTGCTCGAAACCTGCCGCGTCGAACAGCTGCAGGTGCACCGGGACCGAGGGCAGCCACTCGTCGCCCCGAATCACGTGCGTGACCCGCATCAGGTGGTCGTCCACGACGTGCGCGAAATGGTATGTGGGCAGTCGCAGCGGGCTGTCGGAATTTTTCAGGATGACGACGTCGTTACGGTTCGCGTCCGCCTCCAGGCGACCGCGTATCAGGTCGGTGAAGGCGATCCTGCCCGGCGCGCCCGGCGATCGGAACCGTATGACGTAAGGCTGGCCGGCGGCCAGTCGTTCGCGCACCTGTTCGTCGGTGGCATCGCGCCAGGTCGCCCAGCGGCCGTAGTAGCCGGTAGGGACTTTCTCCGCGCGCTGCTCCTCGGCGGACGCGGCCAGTTCCTCCTTCGTGGCGAAGCACGGGTATGCCTTGCCTGTACGGAGGAACTCGCGCACGTAGGTCAGGTAGATCAGCGCCCGGTCCGACTGGGTGTAGGGGCCGTGGGCGCCGGTCGGATCGGACTCGTCCGAACTGACGCCGAAGTAGCCGAAGGCCACGTCGAACCGGGCGGTCGCGCCCTCCACGGTTCGAGCCTGATCGGTGTCCTCGATCCGGATGAAGTAGGAACCGCCGGACTGCCGTGCGAGGTCCTTGTCCAGGATCGCCACATAGATGCCACCGAGATGGGCGAAACCCGTCGGACTCGGGCAGAAACGGGTGACCATTGCGCCCGACGGCAGGTTCCTCGGCGGGTACCGCTCCTCCCAGTGCTCCGGACCGGGCAGATCAGTTGGGAACAGCGCGTCGATCTCGTCGCGGTCAAGCATTGCAGAAGGTACCTCCACGGGCACTGGACAGTTCTGAAACCGCAGTGATCATCATCTCCAGGCGATCCTGTGGTGGGCACTACCCGCAGGCATGTCTGCGATGCTAGCGGGCAACAGGCATGCTCCGGGGGGAGGGCGTGTCAGACATGCGGCGCGGTTTCTCCCAAGGTGGTGGAAGACGGCCGGATCCGACGCCATCAACCGGCGGTACCCACGTCGCGGGCGTGACCAGGGCGAATCCGGAAACTCATACCGGATGGCGCCGGTTCTGGCAGGTCACGGGCTCTGTCGCTCCGCACGATGTTGTCGGTACGGGCGGGATCGCGGCGGCTAGGCCTCGCCCGGGCACACGATGTCGTCGCTGGCCGGCACGCCACAGGCCGATCGGGCGGGCCGGACCGTACGATGACCACAGCGCCGTACGCGGGCCAGGCCGTACGCGGGCCGGTCTGAGGCCGGCTTCCGTTCCGCGGCCGTCCGCCGCCGGCGTGCCCGCGGGTCAGCAGGCCACGGCGATCAGCAAGCCACAAGGTGATCGGAAGGTCATCGGGAAGTCAGAGGGTCGTAACCGGTATGGCGATTACCAGGGACGAGGTCGCGCACCTCGCCCGCCTGTCGCGGCTGGCGCTGTCGGAGGAGGAACTCGACACGCTCGCCCCCCAGCTCGATGTGATCATCGGTGCGGTCGCCCGGGTCGCGGAGGTGGCCGCCGGCGACATCCCCCCGACGACGCACGCCGTCCCGCTGACGAACGTGTTCCGGGCCGACATCACCGGTCAGTCCCTGCCGCGCACCGACGCTCTCGCCGGCGCGCCCGCCACGCAGGACGGCCGCTTCCGGGTGCCGCGCATCCTTGATATGGACGAGTGAGGGTTCCTGTCCGTGACCGACGTCATCCGTTTCTCCGCCGCCCGAACCGCCGCCGCGATCGCCGCGGGTGAGCTCAGCGCGCTGGAGGTGACCCAGGCCGCGCTCGACCGGATCGCGAAGGTCGACGACCGGATCAACGCCTTCCTGCACGTCGACGTCGACGGCGCCCTCGCCGCGGCCCGTGACGTCGACCGGCGCCGGGCCCTGGGGGAGACGCTCGGCCCGCTCGCGGGTGTCCCGCTCGCACTCAAGGACGTCTTCACCGCCCGGGGGATGCCCACGACCTGCGGCAGCCGCATCCTGGAGGGCTGGTACCCGCCGTACGACGCGACCGTCGTGGCGAAGCTGCGCGCGGCCGGTGTGATCATCATCGGCAAGGTCAACATGGACGAGTTCGCGATGGGGTCGTCCACGGAGAACTCCGCCTACGGCCCGACCCGCAACCCGTGGGACACCGACCGCATCCCCGGCGGCAGCAGCGGGGGCAGCGCGGCGGCGGTGGCCGCGTTCGAGACGCCGGTCGCGCTCGGTACCGACACCGGCGGCTCGATCCGCCAGCCGGCGGCGGTGTGCGGGCTGGTCGGGGTCAAGCCGACCTACGGCGGGGTGAGCCGCTACGGCCTGGTCGCCTTCTCCAGCTCCCTGGACCAGGCCGGCCCGCTGGCCCGCACGGTGACCGACGCCGCGCTGCTGCACGCCGCCATCGCCGGCCACGACCCGCTGGACACCACCAGCGTGGAGCTCGCGCCGCCGCCGGTGGTGGCCGCCGCCGCCAGCCGTGACCTGCGCGGGGTGCGCATCGGGGTGGTCCGCGAGCTGTCCGGGGACGGCTACGACATCGGGGTGCGCGCGCGTTTCTCCGACACCCTCGAGGTGCTCGTCGGCCTCGGCGCCGAGGTCGTCGAGGTCAGCTGCCCGCACTTCACCTACGCGCTGCCCGCCTACTACCTGATCGCGCCGAGCGAGTGCTCGTCCAACCTGGCCCGTTTCGACGCGATGCGGTTCGGCCTGCGGGTCGGCGACGACGGCGAGGCGAGCGCCGAGGAGGTCATGAGCCGCACCCGCGGCATCGGCTTCGGCCCCGAGGTGAAGCGGCGGATCATCCTGGGGACGTACGCGCTGTCGTCGGGCTACTACGACGCCTACTACGGCCAGGCCCAGAAGGTCCGGACGCTGATCAGCCAGGACTTCGCCGCCGCCTACGAGCGGGTCGACGTGCTGGTCTCGCCCACCACGCCCACCGTCGCGTTCCGGCTGGGGGAGAAGGTCGACGACCCGGTGTCGATGTACCTGTCCGACCTGTGCACGATCCCGTCGAACCTGGCCGGCGGGCCGGCGATGAGCCTGCCGGTCGGTCTCGCCGACGGGCTCCCCGTCGGATTCCAGATCATGGCGCCGGCGTTCGCCGACGACCGCCTGTACCGGGTCGGCGGCGCGCTGGAGGCGGCGCTGGAGGCCAGGCGCGGCCGTCCCTTTCTCGACGACGCCCCGCCCCTGTGACCGAACCGCCGGCACGGACGTCCGGTGCACGCACGTCCTGTGACGGAAGCCACGGCGCGGGCATGCCAGGGCCGGCCGCGCCGTGACGGGCGGGCTCGCGTCGGGTATGCCCGCACCGGGCGTGTCGTGACAAGATCCCGGGCTCGCCCGGAGAGAATCATGATCGCGCGTGTGTCGGCCGACTACGATGGCGAGAGGGAGGCCTATGATGGTTGCGCTACGTAGCAGACGTGAGGACCGGGTGCTGCTGGCGGTAGCCTGGGTGCTGACTGTCGCCGCCCTTGTACTCGGTGTCGTCGCGCCGGCGCCCATCCTGATCCTGTGGGGTGTCCTCGGCGTCGGCGCGGCCGTGTTCGCCACCCGGATCCACCTGCGTGACACCCGGCCCCGCCAGCCGGACCCCGCCACCGGCGGCACGCAGCCCACCGGCGGCACGCAGCCCACCGGCGACGCGCGGCCCGCCGGCCAGGCCCAGCCCGCCGATCAGGCGTGGCCCGCCGGCGCGGATCACGGCTCCACCTCGGTACAGACGGACGCGGTTGAACAGGAGCACGTGCGTTGACACCCTCGGCCAGCACGGCGGCCACCATCCCCACCTTCGACGACGCCGTCGCCCGCTACGAGCCGGTGATCGGGCTGGAGACGCATGTCGAGCTCGGCACCGCCTCGAAGATGTTCTGCGGGTGCTCCACCGCGTTCGGTGCGGAGCCCAACGCCCAGGTGTGCCCGACCTGCCTGGGCCTGCCAGGCTCGCTGCCGGTGGTCAACGAGGCCGCCGTCCGGTTCGCCGTGATGATCGGCCTGGCGCTCAACTGCTCGATCTCGCCATGGTGCCGCTTCGCGCGCAAGAACTACTTCTATCCGGACATGCCGAAGAACTTCCAGATCAGCCAGTACGACGAGCCGCTGTGCGAGAACGGCTGGCTCGACGTGGAGGCCGACGGGAAGATCCACCGGGTCGGCATCACCCGCGTCCACATGGAGGAGGACACCGGCAAGTCCCTGCACGTCGGCGGGGCCACCGGGCGCATCCACGGGGCCACCCACTCGCTGGTCGACTACAACCGGGCCGGCATCCCGCTGGTCGAGATCGTCACCGAGCCGGACGTCCGCTCGCCCGAGGTCGCCCGTGCCTACGTCGACGAGCTGCGTGAGCTCTGCCGGGCGCTGACCGTCTCCGACGTCCGGATGGAGCAGGGCTCGCTGCGCTGCGACGCCAACGTGTCGCTGCGGCCGCGCACCGCCCCCGGCGAGCCCGCCGCGCCCTACGGCACCCGGTCGGAGACCAAGAACCTCAACTCGCTGCGCTCGGTGGAGCGGGCGGTCCGGCACGAGATCGTCCGGCAGGCCACCCGGCTGGACGCGGGCCTGAAGGTCGTCCAGGAGACCCGGCACTTCGACGAGGCCTCCGGGACGACGTCGGCCGGCCGCTCCAAGGAGGAGGCGACCGACTACCGGTACTTCCCCGAGCCGGACCTCACCCCGCTGGCGCTGACCCACGAGTACGTCGACGCCGTCCGGGCGACCATCCCGGAGCTGCCGGCGCAGCGCCGGGCGCGCCTGGCAGCCGACCACGGGTTCACGCCCGCCGACATCGTGAACATGCGCAACGCCGGCGTCCTCGACCTGGTCGAGGAGACCATCGCGGCCGGGGCGACGGCCGAGGCGGCCCGCAAGTGGTGGCTGAACGAGCTCGCGCGCCGGGCCGCCGACGCCGGCGTGCCCCCGACCGGCCTCGCGATCGAGCCGTTCGACGTCGCCCGCATCGCGGAGATGATCGCCGACGGCGAGCTGACCGACGCCCTCGCCCGCACGGTCATCACCGGCGTCCTCGCCGGTGAGGGGACACCGGACGAGGTGGTGGCCGGCCGTGGCCTCAAGCTCGTCTCCGACGACGGCGCGCTCGCCGACGCGGTCGAGAAGGTCATCGCCGCCCAGCCGGCCATCGCCGACAAGGTGCGCGGCGGCAAGCTGAACGCGGTCGGCCCGCTGGTCGGCGCGGTCATGAAGGCCATGAAGGGCCAGGCGGACCCGGGCACCGTCCGCAAACTCCTCCTGGAGCGCCTCGGCGAGTAACCAGCGGAAAGCGTAGGTGGAAAACGTCACTATCACGCCGTTTTTCACCTACGGACGCGCGGGCCGTAGGTGAAAAACCGTGTGGTAGCAACGTTTTTCACCTACGGCCCGCGTTGTGCTCACGGCGCGTCGACAGGCGGGTCCCGGTTGGGCCTTCGTAAGCTGGTGCCACGCCCGGAGCCCGGCCGTCGATGACGGCGGAGCCCGGTCCGTCATCAGCGGGGCCGCCGCTGGGGTCGTCAACGGGGGAGGAGCACGCCAAGGTGCCTCTGACTCCCGGCGGGTTCACCGCGTCGACGTCACGACGGGGCCGTGGCCGCGCCCGTCTGCTCATCGCCCTCGCCGTCGTCATCGTGCTGCTCGCCGCGTCCGGCGCCGGGTACCTGTGGAAGATCCGTAGCGACAGCCGCGCCCAGGACAGGGCGGCGAGGGCCGCGGCGGAGGCCTACCTGTCCAGCTGGCAGAGCCTCGCCTCGTCCGGTGACACGGCCACCTCCGCCACCACGGACCGCGCCGCGGCCACGGCCACGGGCGGCGCCACGGCCGGGCCCGCCAGCGCCGGGCCCGCCAGCGCCGGGCCCAGCGCGGTGCCCGCCGCCAGCGTCGCGCTCACGGCCGCGCAGGAGCAGGGCAGGGCCGGCGTGACCGCGGTGGCCGTGCCGGGGACGATCAACGTTGACCAGCTCGTGACGTCCATGGCCGACGCCCGGACCAGGCTGAACGTGACCGGGGCCCGTTTCGTCCCGGGTGCGTTGGAGCGGACGGGTTCGACCGCCACGGTCGGCTACTCGGCGTTGCTCACCCTGGCCAGCTTCCCCGAGCCGTACGGCTATGACGGCGTGCTGCACCTCGCCCGTCAGGGGAAGGCATGGAAGGTCCAGGCCCGGCCGGACGCGATCCACCCCGCGCTGGCAGCACCCGGCCTGCGGCTGGACCGCACGACGTCCAAGGGTAAACGCGGCCAGCTGGTCGACGCCAACGGCCAGCCGCTGAGCGGCGACGCGGAGCTCGCCGGCAACCTGGTCGGCCAGGTGGCCCCGCTGTCGGGACTGCAGCGCGTCCACGACGCGGTCCTCGCCCCGCAGGGCGGCACGGTGGTCGTCCGCAACGAGCGCAACGAGACCGTCAGTACCCTGCGGTCGTACCCGATGACCGACGGCAAGGACGTGCAGACCACGCTGGACCTGAAGGTGCAGCGGGCCGGCGAGGCCGCGATGGCGGCCGCGTCCAAGCCCACCGGGGCGCTGGTGGCCGTCGACGTGCGCACCGGCGGTGTCCTCGCCCTGGTGAACCACCCGCTCAACGGGTACGGCCGGGCGATCAACGGCCATTATCCGCCGGGGTCCACCTTCAAGATTGTCACGGCGACCGCCGCGCTGATCGCGGGGAAGGACGCGAACACCCCGCTGGACTGCACCCAGACCGTGGCGGTCGGCGGGCGCACCTTCAATAACGCCGAGGCCGAGCAGTTCGGTGTTATCCCGTTGCGGGAGGCGTTCGCCCGCAGTTGCAACACCGCGTTCATCCGGCTGGAGCAGTCGTTGCCGGACACGGCATTGGAGCAGGCCGCGAAACTCTATGGTTTCGACGGCAGCCAGCCACTGCCGATAGCGAGCGTCGGCGGTTCTTTCCCGACGCCGAAGGACGCTGTGGAATCGGCGTCGGACGCCATCGGACAGGGCAAGGTGAACGCGAGCCCGCTACAGATGGCCAGCGTGGCAGCGGCGGCCGCCAGCGGCACCTGGCACCAGCCGTTCGTGACCGGCACGGCGCCGCGCAGCAACCCGCTGCCGGCGGCGGTGGTCCCGACGCTGCAGGACTTCATGCGGGCGGTGGTCACCGAGGGGACGGCGAACAGCGTGGCCTTCCCCGGTGAGGTGCGCGGCAAGACCGGCACCGCCGAGTACAAGGACGGCAGCCCGCCGCCGACCCACGGCTGGTTCGTCGGCTACCGCGGCAACGTCGCCTTCGCGGTCATCGTCGAGGACGGCGGCTTCGGCGCCCAGTCCGCGGCCCCCATAGCCGCCCACTTCCTGGCCAACCTCGACGCCACACCCTGACACCGCACCCTGACGACAGCCTTCTGACGGTTCCTGACGAGCGCTTGCCCGCCTTCCTGTTGCTGGCACGTTGCCAGCGAAGGTTCTGTTACGTGGAAAACAACAGGGAAACGATGGTCGCCTTTTATGTGTATATGTTCGACATGGTGACGCTTTGCATGGCACACTGCGTACCGTGACCGTGTTTGCGCTCGGCGCGCTTGCCGACCCCGATCCCGGGTAGTCGCCTGCTGGGCAGGCCGGTGGTGCAGACAACGGCGTCTGGCGACATTCTGTCGATGTACTGTTTCGTTCCGTTGTCTTTCGCGTCGTTGTCTCCTGTGCCGCACACCGGGCGCGCAGGCTGTTTTCGGTTTCGCCTGCCCCGTGCCCCCGCTCTCAGGCGAGAGCACGGGAATTCGCGTATTCCACGGACCTCCGGAGCGCTCCCATGCCTGCCTGGCGCCATCTGCTCGACGTCCACGGACGTCCTGCCCCGCTCGTCGGTGGAGGACGGCCGGTCGATGGCCGATGAGGCCCGATCCCGCGGATACTTCCGACGGCTCGCCCAGTCCGTCGCCGGCCGCTTCGATCCCCACAGCTGTTCCTGGCGGCGGACCTGTTCCTGGTAGAACGCTGTCGAGTCTTTCTGGACGGCGGGCCCGATCTGCCCTGGTCCCATTCGGCAGGGTCGCAGGCGTGCCGCCGGCCGCCCGGCCACGTAAGACCACGGTCAACCTCACCCTCGCCGAGGAGGAGGCACTCGAAGATCTCGTCCGCGACCTCCGGCGTCGTACCGGCAGAGCAGTGTCGAAAGACGAGACATGGCGGGCGATGCTCGTGTGGAGCATACGCCACGGCAGCCTTACCGACGCCCTCGCGGACATCCTCGAACAACCACCGCCGGCTCAGCCCTGAACCACCCGTTTCCCCTCGCGGACAGGGAACGCCGATCCCGCGACGGCGGGAACAACTCTCCTCGCCATGCAAGTTTCCCGTCATCCCGTCATCCCGTCATCCCGTCATCCCGTCATCCCGTCATCCCGTCATGACGGAATTAACTCTTTTTGCTTGTGTGATATCTTGTCCAGCATCTTTGCCTATGTTTTTTCCGCCCGTTTTTATTCCGTTGGCCCCAGTCGTCGCCTGAGCGCCACACCTGCATGTCACCCTGGGAGCTGACGCCGACATGACACCTATCACCTCACCTCAGGCCCACCCCGGTGCCAGACGAAGCGGAGACACCGGGGCGCTGTCAGCTGCCCACGTGACGTAGGTATTTCCGGCCAGAGCCGCACGAAGCTCCCGGCGTCAGAAGCGTCGGATCATGAGATCGAGTACGTAAGTGGTCGCTCCGGCAGCCACTTACGTACTCGATCTCATGATCCACCGGTCTGGTGAGCCTACCCGCCACGCTGTGAACGGCCCTGTCGACGGCGGGAGCTGGTCGTCAGGAGGTTCTTGGATCGCCGTTCACATCAGGCAAGATCCACGGGGGAGTCCGAGGTCGGTAACGGCACGCTGAAGGCTTGGGGCTGGTGCCGACGTGCCAGGGGTGTGGGTGGGCTGCCGGCGTCTTGGGTACCTGGCACCGTCGCGGTGGGCGCGGTGTTGGGTGACGAGGGTGTTGATGAGCTTGACGGGGGCGGGGATGTCGGGGCATGGTTAGAGCCATGCTCAGTGGCATCCTCGCACCTGCGATTCCTGTACTTGTGGAGCGCGCGTAGCCGATCTTAGGAC
>NZ_CEVIVC010000039.1:12824-38596 GCF_982290645.1 Protofrankia sp. CiP1_Cm_nod4 | reverse complement strand
GCTCTGGCTGCGGGGAGGGTGGTGGGGTACCCGCCGGCTGCTCCGCCGACGTCCATGCCACGCTGTCCGGCGGCCTGGTGAGCGCGAGCCCGGCCGCGGCGGGCGGGGCGGACACCCACGGCCTGCTGGCGGCCGGGGGCGTCGCACCGCCGCCCGGGGCAGGCGCACCGGACGGTGTCGCCATCGCGCCGGGCGGGTTCGTGCCGCCGTCAGGGGTGACCCGCATGGCGACGGCCATGACCAGGCCGGTGGTCACACCGAGCGCGATGCCGGCGGCCACGGTGATCAGCGCGAGCTGCCAGCGGCGCAGGGCGCCGGCGGCTGCGGTGCCAGGACGTCCGCCGGCGGGCGCGCCCGGGCGCTTCGCCACGCGCGGGGGCCGCACCCGGTCGGCCGTCCCGGCTCCGGCCCCAGCTCCGGCCATCGGTGGCGGCGGTGGCTGGGGGGCGACCAGGACCCGCCGGGTGACCTGGTCCGCCAGGTCGGCGCTGCCCGGGTAGTTGCGGACGATGCCGGTGACGAGCTCGACAGCGGTGGGCCGTCTGGCCGGATCCCGGTCGAGAGCGCGCCGCAGCAGCGCGGTGAGGCCATCCGGTATGCCGCTGAGGTCCGGTTTCTCCCGCAGCATACGCAGGGCGGACGCGGTGGGTGTGTCCGCCGCGAACAGGTGGCGGCCGGTCGCCGCGAACGCCACGCACATCGCCCAGGAGAAGATGTCGGCCGCGGGGCCGGCCCGTTCGCCACGGAGCTGCTCCGGGGCCATCCAGGCGACCGTCCCGATGATGTGGCCGGTCTGGGTGTGCTCGGTCGTGTCGACGGCGTGGGCGATACCGAAGTCGATGACCTTCGGGCCGTCCCAGGCGAGCAGGATGTTGGACGGTTTGAGGTCGCGGTGCACCAGCCCGGCGGCGTGGATGGCGGCAAGGGCGTCGGCGAGGCTCGCGGCGAGGTCGACGAGCATGGATCCGCTCAGCCGCCCCCGCTCGCCGATGGCTGCCGAGAGGCTCACACCGTCGACGTACTCGGTGGCCATCCACGGGCGTTCCGCGTCGACGTCGGCGTCCCGGACCTCCGCGACGAACCTGCCACGGACGCGACGCGCGGCCGCGACCTCCCGGCGGAACCGCTCCCGGAAGTCCGCGTCACCAGTCAGCTCCGGCCGGACGACCTTCACTGCCATGGGGTGGCCGTCCTCGTCGAAACCGAGGTAAACAGCGCCCATCCCGCCGGCACCCAGTCGTCCCTGGAGCCAGTATCTCCCGATTTTTCGGGGATCAGCGTCGGTCAGCGGCGCCAGCACGCCCGCTCCTCTCCTGCGACTTCCCCACCCTGGGGATCACGCTACCGAGCTGACGGGCATTATGGCTGTGAGCGCATCAACTTTCCCGAGCGGGAACAAAACCGGTCACCACGTTCAAACGTACGATTGATCACATCCTCTCGTCGTTCTCGGACCGGTGCGTGAAATTCGTGTACAGATAAAAGGCTGGCAGGTTGCCGTACCGGTTCCCGGTATCAGGAATCAGCTGGCCCGGTAGAGCCGTGCCCGTCGTGCCGCCGACAGGTCGTGGACGGCACAGCCATGTTTTTCCGGAGCGTTTGCCCCCGGCCGGGCGCGGCCGCTCCGGAAGCCGTTCGGGGAGGTCCACAACGGCCAGCTCCCCGGGGTGCGAGGCAGCGTACGGTGCGGCCGTGCCCGGGTCTGCCCGGGGTCTTCGGGGCCGTCCGGGCAAATACGTCCCGTTTCGTATTCGGAAGCCCGCGGGACTGCCCGCGGCGCCGCTTCCCACTGCCCGTCCCCGTGCTGTGACGTCGTCCGGCGGCGGTGTTTCCGGTCACCTGCCCGGCTGTGACAAAACCGGTCTGTGGCATATGCCGCACCCGGGCCGCCGCCGGCGTCCGTGGCTGCGTGGACAAGCAACGCCCGCTGTCCGGTCCCGAGCTCCATGGCGATGTCCTGCCAGCCTCGCAGGCCGCGTGGCCAGGCTGGTCGCCGGTGCCGGCCACCCCGCCACGGGGGGCCGACGGCGGTGCGTAGCGCACGGATCTCCCGGCTGCCCCTGGTGGCCACGCTGCGGACAGGACGGACCCATACGTCGGTAGAGAAAAGCATTCCTCCATACTGTTTGACTGAACCCGAAGATGGACGAACAAGGCGACGTAAGGGATGTCGGTCACGTGATGCTTTGGGGTACCCGCTGTTGTCCTCCGGCGGGCCGGCCGGCCGGTCGTTCGCCGGCGCGGACCAGCCGTCCGCGCCGAGATGGCGACGCGGCGGAGGAACAGGGTGGAGTACGGCGGCGAAGCCGCTTTGCGTCACGCGTAGTGGCGGTCGCGGCTTCCCAGTGGATCATGAGGAGCGTGATTGTACCGCTTTCGCTCGGGTGGTCCGGAAGCCGGTCCGGCAGGCCCGCTGCTCCGGCTTCCCGGCGGGCCCAAGGTTCCGCGATCATGATTCTGTTGGCCGTGGGCCCGCGGCCCGGAAGGCCTGGAAGCCGCTTCGGCGGAGTCGGCGTCCCGGGCTGCCGGAAGACCTCCGCCGGCTGACGCCGACCGTCACGGGAGCTGTCCGGGAAAGCCGGCCGGGCCGGTTGCCGGGCGTCGTCACCAAGTAATTTGGAGGGCTTTGCCCATCGGAGTACAATTTTTGTGCCGTATAGTCGGTATGAGATTTTCCGCGCCGCCGAACGGGTCCGGGCACTCGTCATGAAGGCTCGTCACGAAAGTCTCGTGATGAAGGCTCGTCACGAAGGCGTCGTCATGAAGGCGGTTTCCAAGATGACACGAACCCTGATATTTCGCCGAGCCGTCCGGACGGGCGGGTTCCGCGGTCGGCCACCCTGCCGCCGGGGGGCGACCTGATGGGGCGGGGACGGGCGGATTCCGGCCAGGCCGTCGGCCGGCCGTGGCTGCTCTACCTGACGGCCGGCGCCGCCCTCGTGATCGGATCCCGGCTGACACCCGTCCGCGATACGGGGCGGATGGCGCTCTACTGCCTGATCGGCGTGTCGTCGGTGGCGGCGTTCTTCGTCGGTGTCGCCCGGTCCGGCCCCGCGCCGCGGCTGCCCTGGCTGCTGCTGGGGGCCGGCCAGGTCGCGTACGTGACCGCCGTCATGGCCCACTGCCTGTTCTACGACGTGCTCGGCGCCACGGCTTTCCGGACCGTCTCCGATGCCTTCTTCCTGCTTCGTTACCCCTTCGCCGTGACGGGCCTGGTGCTGTTCGTCCGGTACCGCGCCCCCGGGCGTGACCTGCCTGGCCTGCTGGACGCCGGAACGCTCGCGATCGCTGTGATCATGCTGGAGTGGGTCTATCTTGTCGGGCCCTATGTCCGCGGCGGCCCCGGCCGGCTGGGTGATGCCGTCCTGTTGCTCGGGCACCCGGCGCTGGATCTCGTCCTGTTCGCGATCGGGCTCAGGCTGCTTCTCGGATCCGGCCGTCAGTCATCGGCCTTCTTCCTTCTCATGGGAAACCTTGTGGCGGTCATGACGGCGGACACGCTGTACGGCCTGCAACGGCTGAACGGCAGCTACCAGCCGGGAAACATCCTGGACGTGCTCTGGCTCGCCGGGGCGCTCGCGCTGGGCGCGGCGGCGCTGCATCCGGCAATGGCCCGTATCGCCGATCCGGCTCCGGCCGGCGACGTCGGCCTGGGCCGATGTCGCCTTGCCGTTCTGTTCGGCGCCGCCCTGGCCGCACCTGCCACAATGCTCACGCAGTACGCCCGCGGGATCACCTACGACATTCCGGTGACCGCCGTGGCATGGACCCTGATGTTCCTGTTGACGATCGCCCGGATGACGGTCCTGCTCTCCGACCAGCGTCGGCTGGCAATCACCGACGGGCTGACCGGCCTGTACACCCGCCGTTTTCTTGAGGCGGAGCTACCGATAGAGCTCGCCCGGGTACGCCGTACCGGCGGCCTGTTGGCTCTCTTCATCATAGACGTCGACCATTTCAAGGCGATCAATGACCATTACGGCCACCCGGCGGGCGACCGGGTGCTCGCCGAGATCAGCGTCCGGCTGCGCGGGACCACCCGCCCGGGTGACGTGCTCGCCCGCTACGGCGGTGAGGAGTTCGCGCTGCTGGCCCCCAACGTCCATCTGGACGAGCTCAGCACGGTCGCCGAACGGATGCGGACCAGGGTGGCCGCCAGCCCTATCACGGTGAATGCCGACACCTCGCTTTCCGCCACCGTGTCGGTGGGCGCCTGCGCCTTTCCCGCGCATGTCTCGGACCAGGCGGAGCTGGTCGGCATGGCGGACCGGGCCCTGTACAAAGCCAAGGCGCTGGGACGGGACCGCACCGTGGTATGGGACGGCGCCACATCGGCCACGGCCCCGTCCGAGGACAGGCCCGGAGACACCCCCGACACCCGGGACACCCGGGAAGCGCGGAGCACGCACGACATCCGCACCACAACCGCCTGAGGCCGTTGGCGCCGGGACCACAGGACCGTGATACCGGTGATACCCGGGAATTCCGGAAACACGGAAACACGGCGGGCCCGGGGACGCGGATGACGCGGGAGAACCCGGCCGGGCAGGCGGCCGTCGACACGCCTTCGATCTTCTGACCGAAGCGGGTATGCGGCCACCTGCCCGGCCGTTTCGTGCCTGGTCGCGTTCGTGCCTGGTCGCGTTCGTGCCTGGTCGCGTTCGTGCCTGGTCGGGTTCGTGCCTGGTCGGGTTCGTGCCTGGTCGGGTTCGTGCCCGGCCGCGCGGTGCCCCGAGGTGAGCTTTTATCCGTACCAGTTCCGATGGCGACGCCACCGCATGACGGTGAGGACGACCGCGCCGGTCACCGCCATACCGGCCGCACCGGCCGCCACGGCCCGGGCGGCACCGGGATTGCCCGCGGCCCGGTCGCGCGTTGTCCGTACCACCTGGCCCGTGGATTCCCGGATTTTTCTGGTGCCCGCGGCGACCCGCGGGTTCTGGCCGGCCCGGTGCACCAGTTCGTCCGCGGTCTGCCCGGCCCGGTACGCGCCGGCCGAAGCCCTGTGCGCCGTCACCGATGCCCGGTGGGCCGTTGTCGACACCTTGGGCCCGAGTTCGCCCGCGTATCCGGCGAGCCGGGTACGGGCGTCGGCCGTGCCGCTGACCACCCGTTCCCGCGCGTGGGTCACGGCGACACGGGCATCCTGCGCGGTTCGTCCCGCCACCCGGCCCGGACTTACCCGTTCCGACAGCAGGCCGAGTTCTTCGGCGAGCCGGGACCGGGTCATTTCGATGTCCGTTCTGATCTTGTCCGGATTCTCGCCCATGAGCCTGCTCCCGTTCTCCTCGATGCTCACGGCCGTGCGTGCGACAGCACGGCAGTTCCCGCTCGGAGCGGAGTCCGCTCGGGCGGGAGCCACGTGTCAGCGTGGCCGTGCCGGCGGTCGGGCGTCACAGGCCCGATCTTGGAAATACCCGGGGACGGCAGGGCTAACCGGCGCGGGGCCCGATCAGTAGGCGCGGGCGACGATGCAGACCAGGCCGGGCTCGTCCGCGCTGTCCGGGAGCGTGCCGTCCGGCCGCTGGATGCAGCGGACGGTCAACGACTCCTCGGCGAGCCTGGCCTCACCGCCGTCACCGACGGCGGCCCACGGCAGGCGGGCGAAGCCCACCGACGCCGCCTCGGCCGCCTCGGCGAGGTCCGCCACGTCGCGGGTGCGGGCGTCACGGGCGGCCAGGGCCGTGTCGTACATGTTCCGCTGGACGTCGTCCAGCAGCGCGGGCACCCGGGCCAGCACGTCGTCGAGCGGTATGTTGATCTTTTCCGAGGTGTCGCGGCGGGCCAGCGTGACGCTGCCGGCGGCAAGGTCGCGCGGGCCGAGTTCGACGCGCACCGGGATGCCCTTGAGCTCGGCGTCGGTGACCCGCCGGCCGAACGACAGGCCGGGCCGGGCATCGAGCTGGACGCGCAGACCGGCGGCCCGCAGCCCCTCGATGATCCGGGAGGCCCGCTCGAGGACCGCCGCGTCGTCCCTCACAGGCAGCGCTACTACCTGGACGGGCGCCAGCCGCGGGGGTATCCGCAGCCCGTTGTCGTCACCATGCGCCATGATCAGACCGCCGATCATGCGGGTCGACGAGCCCCACGACGTCGTCCATGCCAGGTGCCGCTGGCCGTCGGCGCCCAGGAAGCCGATGTCGAAGGCGCGGGCGAAATTCTGCCCGAGCTCGTGGCTGGTCGCCATCTGCAACGCCTTGCCGTCGCCCATCATCGCCTCGAGGGTGAGGGTGTTGATGGCGCCGGCGAAGCGCTCCTTCGCCGTCTTGCGGCCGACGAGGACGGGCAGCGCGAGCACCGAGGTCATGAACTCCCGGTAGACCTCGAGGTGGATGCGGCGGGCGTAGGCGGCAGCGTCCACCTGGTCGACGTGCGCGGTGTGCCCCTCCTGCCAGAGGAACTCGCTGGTGCGCAGGAACAGCCGGGGGCGCAGTTCCCAACGCACCACGTTCGCCCACTGGTTGAGCAGCAGCGGCAGGTCGCGGTAGCTCTGCGTCCACTTCGCCATGTACTCGCCGATCACGGTCTCGCTGGTCGGGCGGACCACCACCGGCTCTTCCAGCTCCTTGCCGCCGCCGTGGGTGACGACCGCGAGCTCCGGGCTGAAGCCCTCGACGTGCTGGGCCTCCCGGCGCAGGTAGCTTTCCGGGATGAACAGCGGGAAGTAGGCGTTGACCGCCCCGGTCGCCTTGATCCGGGCGTCCACGTCGGCCTGCATCCGCTCCCAGATCGCGTAGCCGTACGGTCGGATGACCATGGTTCCCCGGACGGGGCCGTTGTCGGCCAGTTCGGCTTTGGCGAGCACGTCCTGATACCAGCGAGGGAAGTCCTCGCCGCGGGGAGAGAGTATGGCCACCCGCCCACGATATTGCCTGGCTGTCCCGTGCGGCCCACCCGCCCGGAGGCGATGTGGCCTTCCTTCACGGCCCGCACGCCCTACATGGACGGCCTGGCCAGGTCGTCGGGGCCGTCGCCACGGCCCCGGGGAGTCTCCCGGAAGACCAGTGACAGGTCGACGTCGCCGTGGAAGCTCACCAGCGCTGCCTGCGGTGGCACCAGAATCATCGCGGACGTCACGTCGGACGCGGTCGCTCCGGTGGTGAGAACGAGCTCGTGGTCGACCAGTGGGCCGCGCCGTACCGTCACCACCTCGGCGAGCGAGGCCGGCGTCGGGGCGGGCATGCCTCGGGGTTCGGGAACAGGGTCGCCGTAGGTGTCCATGTTCGGGCCTCCTCGATGCGAAGTTAGCAATCCGGCCCGATGTGTTCGCGGCCAACTGTGTGGTCCTTTTTCCGAGCAATTCAAGCCACTTACGAATTACGCTCATCGGTACCATTTACTTCTGGTCGGCCAGTTTGCCGCCGGCTGCTTGCGAAACCTTCCCTTGCTTTATAGCAAATACCGGCGGGATCGCCGGGCCCGGGGCCCCGGGCCATGACCGGCGTCCGTCCGCAAGCAGGTCGGGTGGAGGTCCTACGCGCCGGGCCAGGAGTGTTCGCCGGGCAGGGCGTACACGCCGGGCGCGACCGTGACGGCGAGGCCGTCGTCGAGCAGGCCGCGTAGCGCGCGGCCGCGCTGCACCGGCTCGTCCCACACCGCGTCGAGGGCGTCCTGGGGCACCGGGGTGGGTGACTCGCGCAGCACCGCGAGCAGCTTTCCGCGCACCTGCCGGTCGGTCCCGGCGTAGCTCTGCGCACGCCGGGCCGGACCGGTGGCGGCCGGGCTGCCCGCTCGCTGCCAGGCGCACTCCGGCCGCAGCGGGCAGGCGGCGCAGCGCGGGGTGCGTGCGACGCAGATCAGCGCGCCGAGCTCCATGAACGCGGCACTGGCCCGGGCCGCGGTTTCGGCGTCCGGGGGCAGCAGGGACTCGACCAGCTCCAGATCCCGGCGTGACACCGCGCTCCGCTGGTCGTCGCGGCCTTCGACGGCCCGGCCGACGAGCCGCCGGACGTTGACATCGATCACCGCATGGCGCTGGCGGAAGGCGAACGCGGCGACCGCCCTGGCGGTGTACGTCCCCACCCCCGGCAGCCGCAGCAGATCCTCCAGGTCGTCGGGAACCGAGCCGTGATACTTCTCGGTGATGGCCACCGCGGCCTGGTGCAGCCGCAGCGCCCGGCGCGGGTAGCCCAGGCGTCCCCACATGCGGACGGCCTCGCCGGCCGGCTCCGCGGCGAGCGCGGAGGGGGCCGGCCAGCGGTCCAGCCAGGCCCACCATGCTGGCAGCACCCGGTTCACCGGCGTCTGCTGCAGCATGATCTCGCTGACGAGAACCGCCCAGGGGCCCGCGTCCGGGTGCCGCCAGGGGAGGTCACGGGCATGGGCCGCGTACCAGCCGAGGACGGCATCGGCGAACGTCGGCACGGCCCGCGGGCCGGCCCCGGCGGTTGGAGCGGCCGCGGGATCGCAAGCCACGGCGGCCGAGGCCGCCACCGGGGCCGGGCTGGCCTGATCGGGCGCGGTGGATGCCATCTCCGCCATCCTGGCACGGCTGTCGGCCGGGCGGATCAGGGCCTGCGGCGGCTCCACCCGCGGTGCGGCGGTCGCACGTAGCGTTCCGGTTATACGTAGCGTTCTGGTTACACGTAGCGTTCGAGGATGCTGGATTCGGCGAGACGGGAGAGCCCTTCGCGGACGGCCCGCGCGCGCGCCTCGCCGACGCCCTCGACCGCCTGCAGGTCGTCCACGCCGGCGGCCAGCAGCTTCTGCAGGGTGCTGAAGTGGTCGACGAGCCTGTCCACCACCAGCCGCGGCAGCCGGGGCACCTTGGCCAGCATGCGGTAGCCACGGGGGCTGACCTGGCTGTCGAGCACGTCCGCGCCGCCGGGGAAGCCCAGCGCGCGGGCGAGCACGGTCAGGTCCAGCAGCTCCGTCGACGACATCGCGGACAGCTGCGCCAGCACCTCGGCGGCGGTACCGACCTTGCCACCGGAGGGCAGATAGTCACGGACGGTGAGTTCTCGCTCGGTCTCGACCCCCGCCATCAGCTCCTCGAGCTGGAGGGAGAGCAGCCGGCCGTCGGTTCCCAGTTCGACGACGTAGCCCTCGATCTCGTCGGCGATGCGGCGGACCATCTCCAGGCGCTGGCTGACCGATATCGCGTCACGAACGGTGACCAAATCTTCGATCTCGAGCGCGGAGAGTGTGCCGGCGACCTCGTCCAGCCGCATCTTGTAACGCTCAAGCGTGGCCAGCGCCTGGTTGGCCCGGGACAGGATCGCGGCCGACTCGTCGAGGACGTAACGCCGGCCCGCCACGTACAGCGCGATGATGCGCATCGACTGGCTGACCGAGATCACCGGGTACCCGCTCTGCTTGGCGACCCGTTCGGCGGTGCGGTGCCGGGTGCCGTACTCCTCAGTGAAGATCGTCGGGTCGGGCACCAGGTGGACGGCCGCGCGCACGATCCGCTGGAGATCGGACGACAGGACGATCGCGCCGTCCATCTTCGCCAGTTCCCGCAGCCGGGTGGCGGAGAACTCGACGTCCAGCTCGAAACCGCCCGTGCAGATGCCTTCGACCGCCTTGTCGTGACCAAGTACGATCAGGGCACCGGTGTGGCCGCGCAGGATGCGCTCGAGCCCGTCCCGGAAAGGGGTACCGGGGGCGACAGTGGCCAGTGTCGCCCGGAAGGTGTCATCCCCGGGTGATCCTGCCATCTGGCTCCCTCTGTGTCGGGGTGTCCCGCCCTGGTCATGGTATCGGGCCGGCTGCTTTGCCATGCCGCTCCTGCGTTGTTGTAGCGGTGTTTTCACCGAATGTGTTTTTCATTCGCTCGCGCCGTACATGTGCCGTATCGCCTGGCCCAGGTCGGAAACCTCGATCGTCGTCATGTACTCGGGTGCCGGGCCGGCGTCCGGGGGTACCAGCGCCCGCCGGAAGCCGAGCCTGAAGGCCGCGGTCAGGCGCCGGCGGACCGCGCCCACCGAGCGGACCTCACCGGCCAGGCCGACCTCGCCGACCGCTATCAGGTCCCCGGGGATGGGGCGGTCCTCGACACTGCTGATCGTGGCCAGCGCGATCGCCAGGTCGGCGGCCGGCTCGGCGAGCCGGACACCGCCGACGGTCGCCGCGTAGACGTCCGACTTCCCCAGCTGGACGCGGCCACGGCGTTCCACGACGGCGAGGATCATCGCGACCCGCGCCGAGTCCAGCCCGGAGACCGCCCGGCGCGGCACGGCCGCGGCCGAACTCGCCACCAGCGCCTGCACCTCGGCCACCAGCGGCCGGCGGCCCTCGACCGTGACCGTCACGCAGGTACCCGCCACACCGTCCATCGGCCCGCCGTCGTGCCAGCGGGACAGGAACAGCCCGCTGGGGTCGGCGACCCCGCGGATGCCGCCGTCGCCCATCTCGAAACAGCCGACCTCGTCGGACGGGCCGAAACGGTTCTTGCTCGCCCGGACCAGGCGCAGGGACGAGTGGCGCTCGCCCTCGAAGTGCAGGACGACGTCCACGAGGTGCTCGAGCAGGCGAGGCCCGGCAACGGTGCCGTCCTTGGTCACGTGGCCGACGATGACGGTGGCCATGTCCAGCGCCTTCGCCGCCCGGATCAGCGCCGCGGTCACCTCACGGACCTGGGTGACCCCGCCGGCGGCGCCTTCCGCCGCGGCGGTGGTGATGGTCTGTACCGAGTCGACGACCAGCAGTTCAGGGCGAACTTCGTCGACGTGGGTGAGAAGGGCTTCCAGGTCGGTCTCGGCGGCTATCCACAGCTCCGGGTGCACCGCCCCGGTGCGGCCCGCCCGCAGCCGCACCTGCGCGGCCGACTCCTCACCGGTGACCACCAGCGCCCGCGCGCCGGAGGTGGCGCTACGGGCGGCGACCTCAAGCAGCAGCGTGGACTTGCCCACACCCGGCTCCCCGGCCAGCAGGACGACCGCCCCGGGCACGAACCCGCCGCCGAGCACCCGGTCGAGCTCGGTGACGCCGGTCGGACGGCTGCGGGCCGTGGTGATGTCGACATCCGGCATCGGGCGCGCGGGCGCCGTGACCACCGCGGCGGGCCGCGCCGCCAGGCCGCGGCCGCTGACCCGGTGGGCCGTGCGGGCGGGGGGAACCTGTGCCTCGACCGTCCCCCACGCCTGGCAGCGCGGACAGCGACCGGTCCACTTGACGGCCTCCGCACCGCATCCGCTGCACCGGAAGCCGCCCGAGGCGATACGGGAGCCGGCAGGGCCTGGGGTGCTCGGTCGGGGAACGGGAGGCCGAGAGGACATGGCCCGCACCGTATAGGCATGCTCCGACAACTACTACGGGGCGGTGGATAATCGACATTGTCAGCTGGACGACAACGATTATGTTGATCTGTCCCAACGGATCATAATGATCGCTTTTGCCTGGTCGCGGAGCGGAGCCGGCGGACGCTGTCCGGCCTTGACGCCGGCCCGGCGCGGCTCCACGGTAACGAGGCCGTCCAGGCCGCCCGGTCAGTGCGCCCGGTCGGCGGAGGCCACGGCGCGCGGCGCGGGCGTCGTGCCGCCCTGCGCGGGCGGGGTCGTCACCGCGGCCGTCGGCTGCGCGGACGCCCCGGGAGCGGCCGGCTCCACCGGGACGTTCAGGGTGACGCTGCCGGCCTTGGCGAACGTGAACGTGACCGGGACCGCCTGCCCGACGAGCAGTTCGCGGTTAAGCCCCGTCAGGGTCGGGGCGCTGCCGTTGGCGATGTAGATGACGCCGCCGCCGGGCTTCAGGACCGCCGACGCGGGTGCCACGCCACCGTTGGCCGCGTCGGAACTGACCTGGATGATCTGGTCCTCCTGGGTCCCCCCGTTGAAGAAGGCCGAAACCACCTGGGCGTCCGCGCCCCTGGCCGCCGGCCCGGCCACGTAGACGTTGCGCAGCGAGATGGTGCCGACGGCGCCGGAGACCGTGTTCGTGGTCGTGCGCGCCTGTGACGTCAGCGCGTCGCTGCCGGCCGCGCAGGCGGAGAGCGCGGCCGTGCCGGTCAGCGATGTGGCGGCCACCAGCAAGGCGGTCGCGGTACGCACGCGCGGGCGGTGGCTCACGAGTCGGCTGCTCCTCGGTGCGGAGCCGACGGTCGTCACGTCGGTCTCGGTTGACCCCGTCGCCGGACCGGCGGACGGGGCGGGCACGGTCCCAACCCCAGGACGCACATTCGCACAGAACTCGCATACGTGCAGAGTTCGACCGCGGACCACATGTTAGTGCAGGTCCTCCGGTGGCGCGGTGAACCAGCCGCGGGACGCCGCCGCGCGGCGGGCGCGACCGGGCCGGGCCGGGATGAGCCGCGGGCCGGACGGGCCAGACGGGCCAGGGCCAGACGGGCCAGAGTGGTGAGGGAGGCCTATCGGCCCGGCAACGCCCCCAGCCATCCCTCCAGGCGGTCACCGACGGTGAAGGTGCGTGGCGGGTGCACCAGGCGGCCGTCCATGGCGACGAGCAGCAGGGTCGGCTGCCGGGGATCGGCCCGGTACAGCCGGGACAGGGAGGCGCCCGGGTCGTTGTAGCCGACGGCGAGCCCCGCGGCCGCGTCCGGCTGGCGGACGAGCCGCTCCAGCGAGGGGTCGTCGGTCCACGGCGCCACGAGGTAGGTCGGTATCGGCCGGCCCTCCCGGGTCTGGCTCACGATCTCGTGGATGGCCCGCGGGCACTCGCACGCCACCGGCAGCAGCACGATCAGCGCCGGTCGCAGGTCGGTGGCGGGACGGGAGGTGCGGGCGGTACTGAGCGGGACGTCGGGCAGCAGCCCACCGACCGCGCCCGGCAGCACGCTCGTGGACGCGAGCGGGACCGCGCCCCGCGGCGCGAGCGGCCGCGGATGCGCGAGGACGAGCGGCACCATCGCGCCCAGCGCTGCGAGGACGATGACGATCAGCGCGACGACGGCTCCGGAGGTGTGGCGGGACCGCCCGGCCGGCGCCTCCCGCTGGGCACGTCGGTCGAGCCGCTCGAGCAGGTCGGGCCGGTGACGCCGGCCGCGCCGGGCGCGCAGGCGCCGCAGGCCCGGGACCAGCCGGTCGACGCGCTCCCGCCGCCGTCGCGACCGCAGCTCGGCCTGGTAGGTGGCCACCTCGGCGTCGAGTTCGCTCAGATCGTCGGGGATCCGGACGTCGACCGGGGGAAGCTCATCCCAGCGCTGATACGGAAGATGAGCATGCTGGTCGTCCTCGTGGCGGGGACCGTTTCCGTCGTCCCCGGAGGCGGGTGGCGGCGGCGGTGTGACGTGCACCCCTCCATCGTGGCTGATGGACGGCCCATGTGCCGGGTGGTATAGGAAGCTGGTGCCGTGTCAACAGGGCGGACGCCGGTGGGCCGGGCGTCGTCCAGGGGAGCCTCCTCGCGAGGCGGCGTCATCCGCGGTGGCGCGGCCGTTCTCCCGCGATCACGATGTTGGTCACAGTGTCGATCAGGGCGTTACGGGGTAGCGGGAAGCACAGCAACAACATCCGGGCGAGCTGCCCATGCTGGTGGCCATTGCCTGTTTCGCCTGGTCCGGAGCGTTGCCGGGGCGCTCTGGACGCGTCACCGGGACGTCCGGTCGGGCCGTCGCCGACCTGTTCCACAAGCACGCGTCTGACCTGCGTCGATGCACGCGTGTTACCCTGGTGAAGGCGGAAGGGGCACTTGACACATGGCGTTCCAAGTCGGCGAGACCGTTGTTTACCCACATCACGGTGCTGCTCTCATAGACGCGATTGAAACACGCGTCATCAAGGGCGAGGAAAAGCTCTATCTCGTGCTCAAGGTCGCTCAGGGTGACCTCACTGTGCGCGTCCCCGCAGACAACGTCGGGATGGTCGGTGTCCGTGATGTGGTCGGCCAGGACGGCCTTGAGCGGGTGTTCGAGGTCCTGCGGGCCCCGCACACCGAGGAGCCGACCAACTGGTCGCGGCGTTACAAGGCGAATCTCGAGAAGCTCGCCTCGGGTGACGTGAACAAGGTCGCCGAGGTCGTTCGTGATCTCTGGCGTCGTGATCGCGAAAGGGGGCTGTCCGCTGGTGAGAAGCGCATGCTGAGCAAGGCGCGTCAGATTCTGGTCAGCGAGCTGGCGTTGGCCGAGGGCACCAACGAGGACAAAGCCGAGGCGATGCTCGACGAGGTGCTGGCGGGTTAGTCGCGGCGGCGGATACTCCGGATAGCCAACGCGTCCGAATCCATTTGACGCTTTTTATGCATATGTCTGATCGTGTAGCCGCGGTCGTGCCGGCAGCCGGCCGCGGCGAACGTCTTGGTGGAGCCGTACCCAAGGCGCTTCGTTCGTTGGCCGGCCGTTCCCTCGTCCAGCACGCGGTCGAGTCACTGACCTCCGCGGCCCTGGTCGACCAGGTGGTCGTCGCAGCTCCGGCCGCGGAGCTGGACGTGTTCGAGGCACTGCTCGGGCCCGGCGTGCGGGTGATCGCTGGTGGCGCCGAACGGATCGACTCCGTGCGGGCCGCCATCGCGGTACTCGACGAGACGGTGGGGGTCGTCCTCGTGCACGACGCGGCCCGTCCGCTGACGCCACCGGCGCTTGTCGACGCGGTCGCGTCAGCGGTCCTGGCCGGAGCGCCCGCGGTCATCCCGGTGCTCGCGGTCAACGACACCATCAAGCAGATCGACGAGACCGGCCGGGTCGTGCGGACGGTGCCGCGCGACGTCCTGCGCGCGGTACAGACCCCACAGGGATTCCGCCGGGACGTGCTGGACGACGCCTACCGGCTCAGCGCGACGCTGCCTCCCGATATGGCGATCACTGATGACGCGGGGCTGGTCGAGGCGCTCGGCGTGGCCGTGACGACCGTTCCCGGCTCCCAGGAGGCGTTCAAGGTGACCAGGCCCGCCGACCTGATTCTCGCCGAGGCACTGCTCGCGCACCGTTAGGCCGATGTTCGGTCGTGTGTTCGGTCGTGCGGCCGTCCGGGCGCTGTCCGCGCGAGCGAACACCAGCCAGACAGGTCCTGGCGCGGTGACTATCTGCCCGCGCCGGGTCCCTGGCGACGCGGTGGTCGTTGCGCTGCCGCTGCCGGCGGAACGCGAGCGCCGCTGGAACGGTGTTCAGGCCGCGGACCCTCTGGTCCGTCTGACGGCCGGCTCCTTCTCCCTGAGCCCCCTTGAGCGATGTGCTCCTTGAGTGACGTGTGAGTGGTGACGTGTGAGTGAGGTGAGGGATCTGTCCGGACTGCCCCGGGTCGGGCTCGGTGTCGACGTCCACCCGTTCGCGGAGGGCCGCCCCTGCTGGGTGGCCGGCATTCTCTGGCCCGGCGAGACCGGGCTCGACGGTCATTCAGATGGTGACGTCGCCGCGCACGCGTCCTGTGACGCACTGCTGACCGCGTCCGGGCTTGGAGATCTTGGCTCGGTCTTCGGTACCGGCCGGCCGGAATGGGCCGGCGCGGCCGGAGTGGCCCTGCTGGGTGAGACGGCGAGGCTGTTGGCCGAGGCGGGCTGGACGATCGGCAACGTCGCCGTGCAGATCGTGGGCAACCGGCCGCGCCTGGCCGGCCGGCGGGTGGAGGCGCAGGAGGTCCTGACGGCGGCGGTGGGCGCGCCGGTGAGCGTGTCCGCGACCACCACCGACGGCCTCGGGCTGACCGGCCGGGGCGAAGGGCTCGCGGCGATCGCCACCGCCCTCGTCGTCCGCGTCTGAACAGTCGTCCGCGTCTGAACAGGGGATATATCCGGGAGTGCCGCGGGCGCGACACGAGCTGTCCGGTTGTCATGCCTGATTGGCATGACAACCGGACAGCCGTCGACCGGATGACAGGGTGGGAAAGCGACAGGAGCGGCAGAGGAGCCTGATGTCGTCATATCTGCCCGAGAAGGTCAAGAAGCTCGCGGATTCCCCGACCTACGTGACGCTTGCGACGATCCGGCCGGACGGGTCTCCGCGCATGACTGTGTTGTGGATTGATCGTGATGGTGATGAGCTTCTGTTGTCCACAATCCGGGGCCGTGCCAAGGAGCGGGATATCGCGCGGGATCCGCGGGTGGGAATCATGTTCCTCGACCAGCGGGATCCCTATGGATACGTGGAGGTCCGGGGGCGGGCCACGCTGTCGGAAGAGGGGGGCCGCGAGCTGATCGACGCCCTCGCGCTGAAGTACACCGGTGACGAGACGTATCGCTGGGACGCGCCCGAAGTGACGCGGATCGTCATCCGCGTCACCGTCGAACGGGTGTTCACCACCGGTTGACGGTGACGGCCCGGTATGTGGCCTGCTGTGCGGCCTGGCATCCCGGCGGCCTGGCGTCCCGCTGCATGGCCTAGCATATCGCCGGGTGCGGTGAAACTCCCAGGGTTCGCCGTTGTGGCTTGTGTTCTTCCGTTGTTACCTACTGTGCATCATGCGGTGCGTTATACCGTGCGCACTACTGTGCATGGCCCGTTCCGCCTACCACGTTCCGGGCCGCGCGCATCCGGCTTCGGCCCTCTACCGGAGTCGGATTTCGTACATGTTGCGGGCTGTTCATGGAACGGAGTCGTGTCTGACACGGGTGGCGAGGGATCCCGCGGGGGGCCGCGCCGTACTCTTGACAGATGGGACTCCACATCTACGACACGCGCACCCGGCGCCTGCGGCTGTTCGAGCCGCTGCGCCCCGGTTACGTGGGCGTGTATGTCTGTGGGCCCACCGTCCAGTCCTCGCCGCACGTCGGGCACATCCGTACCGCCGTCGCCTTCGACCTGCTCCGCCGGTGGCTCGTCACGTCCGGGCTTGAGGTGACCTTCGTACAGAACGTCACCGACATCGACGACAAGATCATAATTAACGCCAGCCGGGCCGGCGAGAGCGTGTGGGAGCTGGCCACCCGTCAGACCCGGGCCTTCGACGACGCCTATCGCGCGGTCGGTGTCCTGCCGCCCACGATCCAGCCGCGGGCCACCGGGCACATCCCGGAGATGCTGGCGCTCATCGGCAGGCTGGTGGACACCGGCTATGCCTACCGCGGCGGCGACTCGGTATGGTTCCGGGTCTCCCGCTTCGCCGGCTATGGCGAGCTGTCCCACCAGCGTCCGGAAGCGGTCCAGGCCTCACCGGAGTGCGATGAGGGCAAGGCCGATCCCCGTGACTTCGCGCTCTGGAAGGGTGTGAAGCCCGGCGAGCCGTTCTGGGAGTCGCCGTGGGGGCGCGGCCGGCCGGGCTGGCACATCGAGTGCTCGGCAATGGCCGGCAAGTACCTCGGGGAGGTCTTCGACATCCACGGGGGCGGCCTCGACCTGATCTTCCCGCACCACGAGAACGAGCGTGCGCAGTCGGCCAGCGCGGCCCACTCCCACGGGGGCGCGCCGCAGATGGCCCGTTACTGGATGCACGTCGGTCTGCTGACCACCGGCGGCACCAAGATGTCGAAGTCGTTGGGCAACTCTTTCCTGGTCAGCGACGCGTTCGAGCAGGTCAGGCCACAGGTGCTGCGCTACCACCTGCTGTCGGCGCACTACCGGTCGTCGCTGGAGTACAGCTCGGAAGGGCTGGCCGAGTCGGCGGCGGCTCACGACCGGATCGAGACGTTCGTCCGTAACGCGCTCGACATCCTGGGCGGGCCGGACGAGGCCGCGGCGCTGGCGGCCGAATGCGCCACGAACCCGCGCCGGGATCCCGTCGGCCAGAGCCAGAGCCAGCTGAAGGGTGGCATCCGCCAGAGCGCCCGCCCGGGCGGGTGGGGCGGGACGGTGGCCACCGCTGCCGCACATGCTTTCTCGGCCGGCGACCCGGCCGAGGTGAGCAGCCCGGCACAGGCGTGGGCGGCCTTCGCGGCCGCCCTGGACGACGACCTTGCGATCTCCCGGGCGCTGGCTGTCCTCTTCAGCGCGGTCAGCCGCGGGAACCAGGTGCTGTCCAAGGCGCGGCGTCGGGAGCTTGCCGGTTGGGTCGACGTCGTGCGCAGGATGCTGGTCGTTCTCGGGCTCGACCCGGTCAGCCAGTGGCCAGCGGCCGGTTCCGAGCTGCGGCCGGCGCTCAACGGCGTCATGGAGATCGTTCTTGATCTGCGGTCGGCCGCGCGTGCCCGACGGGACTACACCGAGGCGGACGAGATTCGCTCCCGGCTGGCCGCCGGTGGCCTCATCGTCGAGGACACGCCCGAAGGGCAGCGCTGGCACCTGGCGTAGGGATACCGGCCAACCCGGCCGGCCCGGCCGGCAGCCGGCACTCCCCAGGCGGCCGGGTCACGCGGGCAGCCTCGCACGTCCGCGCGCGGGGCCTCGCTGCCGTCGCCGCCGGAGCAGGCCGTTGTGTCGGCTCGCGCGTCCGCGTGCGAGGCCTGCGTGAGACCTGATTCGGGTGAGTCCGTCGTCCGGTGCGCTTTTCGTCCTGGTGGGCGTACCGGACGACGGACCCATTCGGATCTTCTCCGCTGGCCGGTGCCAGTGGCCGCTGCCAGCGGTGGCTCCCGGGAACGGTCGTTACCGGGAACAGCGGTTACCGGGAACGGATCGTGACTCTGGTCCAGGCTCCGAGATACACCCGGTCGCCGTGGCGCAGCGGTACCGGCTGGCCTGGCGGGATCGGGTTCGGCTCGTCGTTGATCCGGGTGCCGTTCGTTGATCCCGGGTCGAGCACGGCGTAGCTGCCGTCCGGCAGGAGCTCGAGCATGGCGTGCGCGCGTGAGATGCCCGGGTCCTCGGGGGCGCCGGCCAGGTCGATCTCCGGATGGATGCCGCGGGACTCGCTGCGCCGCCCGATCAGCAGCCGGGGGCCGTTGAGCGCGAACACCCGCCGTGGGTAGATCGTCGGGAACGGGACCCGGTGGTCGTCACCGCTGTCGTAGTACTCCCGCTCGGCCTCGACGACCACGTCCCAGCCGGTGGTCTGGACCGGCAGTGGCCCGCTGGGGCCGGAACGCTCCGCCGAGGCGGGCGCGGGATGCTCCAGCAGGACAAGATCGAAGCCGCACACCTCGCAGAAGCGGGCGCCCACCTCGTTCGGGTTGTGGCAGCTCGGGCAGGCGGCATAGCCGTCGATCGGCTCCCGGGCGGCCTCCCGCGCCGGACGCTCGAAGCCAGCCTGGTTCGGCGGGGGCCGGTGGTAGTCGGTGGCCGCTGCTCCCGTCGAGGGGCGGGCGGCGGCGCCGCGGTCGAGGCCGTACGGGTCGTCGACACCGCCCGTGCCGGGCGCGGAGGGCGCGGGGGAGCGGTACGGGTCGGCCTGCTCGTAGCCCCACAGGTCGGCCCGGTACGGCTCGTCGGGAGGCTCGCCGCGAGGGTCTCGGTAGGGGTCGGGCGGGTAGCTGTCCGCGCTGTAGCCGCCTGGGGCGTAGGGGTCGGGCGGATAGCCGCTGGCGGCGTATCTCTCCTGGCCGTACGGGTCACGGCCGTACCCGCTGGCCCCGTACCCGCCGGCCCCGTATCCATCGGCGCCGTACCCGTCGGCGGGGCGGCCGGCGGCGGGGCGACCGGGGGAGTCGTAGCCGTCCTGGGCATAGCCGTCCCGTCCGAACGGGTCGCCCGGCAGCGACGCGCTCGGGCCCGGCTGTCCCGGGCCGGCCGGCAGCGGCCCGGCGCCTTCGGCCGGCCGCCGGCCGTAGGGCGGCTCCCCGGGGGCCCCGGCGGCGTGGTCCGGCTGGTGCGGTCGCCCGCGACCTGACGGCCCGCTCGTCCCGTCCGCGGGATGAATGACGTAGGGCTCCTGACTGGCTACAATCCGCATACCACATTGATCGCAGTAGTCGGGAGCCAGAGACAGGTGCCCGTCTGGGCAGCGTGCGCTCACCTGATCACCTGTTCACCCTGACGGTCCTGGTCGACCGTGTGTCAAGGACCATTTCGTCAATGGTGTCAACGTTCCGTTTCAGCCGAACAGTACCTGTGCTTGCGTCCTCAATGTCGACCACGTGTTGAAGTAGGTGGTATGTACCCTCGTTGCCGGACTGACGCGCCAACTGTGCACTTCGACCAAGTTTGATGGTAGCGGTCGCCTCGTCGCCGTCGCGTCGGGCCCGCAGACCCTCCTGGATGGCCTGGGCGAGCTCGGCCTGGCCGGTGTAGTGGGCGACCTCGGGCGCGATCTGGGTGGACAGGCTGGCGTCGCTGGTCCAGACCGCGCGGACGCGCTCGCGGCAGCGCACCTGGCCGGACACGACCACGCCGACCTGGGCGGCCAGCATCTCCATGTCATCCATACGTGATGGCACTGTGACGCATAGGTGATAATCGCGGGATTCCGCGCCCCACGCGCCAGTCGGATAGTCGACAGTCAGGTCGTCGACCCGGGTGGCGCTGCCGGTGAGATCTGCCACAAATGGTGCGACCTGTCGCAGAAACCGTACAGCTGAGTTACGCGGCGTCCATACCCGTAGGCTGACGCGGTCCACCGCCCGGTTCGTCGCGGTACTGATCATGGCTTGGAAGTCGGCGGCCAGATCATGCGGGCTCCGGACCGCGTCGACCGTGCCGAGCAGGGCCGTCGCGACGTGGCGGAGCTCATCGACCCGCCAGTCCGCCCCCACGCCCCGGCAGTCGCACTGGAAACGCCCGACGCACGCGGCGACGGCCTCGTCGAACTCGGCCGCGTGCTCGCCGTTGCGTCCGTCGGTCAGCAGGATCGCATGGTGGATCGCGTCCGGCCTGGTGGCCATCAGCTCCCGGGCGCGGGTGAGCCAGCGGCCGATCGCGGTGCCTCCGTCGGCGTCGAGGAGCCCGATCCGCTCCTTGGCCGCGGTCCGCGTCCGTTCGTCGGCCCGGACGAGCTCGCGGCCGGCCGGGTAGACGGCCTCGGCGATCCCCGACCCCCGGACGATCGCGAACCAGGTGCCGTCGGGCAGGGCGTCGACCGCGGCCTCCGCCGCCCGCCGCATTTCGACGATCTTCGTCCGCGGGCTGCCCATGGAGCCGGAGCAGTCCAGCATGATGACCTCGGCGAGCTCCACCGGGCCGCGCTGGCCCGGCAGGCCTGCCGGGGCCGGGCCGTACGCTCCCCGGACGGTGACCACCGCGTGTACCTCGCCGTGGCCGTGGGCCAGATACTCGTTCTGGAAGACCTCCACGGTGAACGGCGTGGTCATCGCTGCTCCCTTCCGGAGGGGTGCCGGCCGGCGTACCCGTCGATGGGGTCCGGGCCGGCCCGCGTGACCACGACCGTGATGTTGTCGTGGCCACCGCGGTCGATCGCGTGCCCGGTCAGATGGCGGGCGATCATGATCGGTGAGGCGTTCGGCGGGAGCTGGCCGACGACCGCGGCCATGTCCTCGGCGCGGGAGAGGTAGTTCCACAGCCCGTCGGTGCAGACCAGCACCGTGGCCGAGGCGGGCAGCGGGAAGGCGCGGACGTGCGGGGTGACGTCCTCGGCATCGCCCCCGAGCCAGCGGGTGAGGGTGTGGGCCCGCCGGTCGGTCTCGACCGCGGACGCGGGGATCAGCCCGGCGCGGGCGGCCTCGGCCGCCCAGGTGTCGTCCTCGGTCAGCCGCTGGAAGCAGCGCGTCGTGAATAGATACACTCTGCTGTCGCCGATCCAACCGACGGTCACGTGCCCGGTGCCGTCCCGTTCCCGTGTGATGATCGCCGCGGCCAGCGTGCAGGACGGCGCGCTGCGTCCGATGGCGGGCATCCGGGCCACCTCGTCCTGCGCGGCGGCCACGGCGGCGCGTACCGCCTGTTCGGCCCGGCCCGGGGGCGGCTCCTCGCTGAGCGGGCCGCCCAGCGGGCCTGGCGGGCAGGTCGGGGGATCCGGGTCCGGCCAGTCGGGGTCGTAGCCGTGGCCGCCGTGGCCGCTGGGGCCGCGGTAGCGATCATGATGGTCGGGTGGGTCGCGGTCCGTGCCGAAGTCCTCGTCGAAGCCGGTGCGGCCGAACCGGTCGGGGCCGGCCGGCCGGCCGCGGTCATGGCTGGGGCGGTGCTCCACGTCGTCCCGCTCCCGCCCGGGGTGGGAGCGGGTGACGGGCCGGGCGAGGACCGCCGCCGCGGTCGCCGCCGCCACCCGGGCCGCCGAGCGGGCGGCCGGCCCGGATCCGGGCGTGCTCGACACGCCGTCGCAGACCACCGCGATCAGCGTGGAGCCGACCACGAGGACGCCCATCGCGTCCTCGTTGGTGGTGTGCCGTACCCCTCGGTCGCAGACGCCGGCGATCGGGCCGAGGTCGATCTCACGATGGTCGGTGTCGCCGGTACCCCCCGGTGGTATGGCCCGCAGCGGCGTTCCACACGCTTCGCAGAAGCGGTCGCCCGGACGTACCGGAGCCGCGCACGCCGGGCAGCGACCCCCGTTCTGGTCGATTCCGTACCGTCCCTTCTCCGCTGCGGGGCCGTGGCCGGCCCGCCCGGTCTTGGTGGCTTCCGCCGTGGCCTGCCCACAGCCGATCACGTGCGTATCACCTGGTCGAACCAACGTCCACGGGCGGACGCGGCCTGCCGCCGCCGCCCTGGTGACGTACCGGGGCCAGGCCGTCGGGGCCGGGCCGGCATGCCGGCAGTATCGACCAGGGTGCCGCGGCGGCACCGCCGCCAGGATCCTTCCCGGCTGGGCGCGCGCCGCTCGACCTGTTGCGTGCCGGGGCCGGCCCGGGTGCCCGCCCGGCCGTGAGCGCGGCGCGGCGTCTGCTCCCGGCTCTACTCCCGGCTCTGCTCCCAGCCCTGGCTCTGGCCCCGGGCCCGCGCCCGGTCCTGGCCCCGCTCTCGGCTCCGGTCCTGCTCCCGGTCCTGGCCCCGGCTCTGGCGCCGGCCCCGGATGTGGCCCCGGGGCCGGCCCCGGATGCGGCGCGCCGCGGCGGTCGACCGCCGCGCCGAAGGCATGCACCAGCGCGGCGGCCCGGTCGAGATCGGTCGGTGCCGTGTACAGCACCGACCGGGCCTGCCGGTACAGGCTGGTGAGTTCCGGCTCCTCGGCGACACCGCGTCCGGCCGCCTTGGCCTGCCAGCCGGCCAGCAGCCCGCGTAGGTCGTCGCGGGTGCGCAGCATGGCCGCGTTGGCCTCGGCGACCCGGCGGGCGGAGATCGCGGTGGCCTCCGCGAGCTCCCGCCAGCGGTCGAGGCCTCGGCTCGCCTCCTTCCAACGGCCCGCCGACGCCGCCGCGGCCAGCCGCTCGAGCCAGGTCCGCAGGCCGTGACGCTCGTCGTCGAGCACGCCGTCGGGCAGGCGGGTCAGGGACCTTCCTGGTGGCAGGACGCGGCCATGGGCCCGGTCGGCGTCCGCCGCGGCCCGCTCGATGAGGGCGACGATGCCGGCCAGCAGCTGGTGGGCCTCCCGCAGCGCCTGGGGCAGGGTGTCGTGCCGCCTGGCCAGCTCGTCCAGCCCGGCACCGGCCGCCGCGACCGCCGCCGCCAGCCGCGCGGACAGGCTCTCGGGCAGCGAGAGCGGATCGGTGGCGGCCTGTTCGGCGAACTCGGCCAGCAGACGGCGGGCGATGGCCAGGCCCGCGTCGTCGTCCAGGCGCAGCCGGGCGGCGGTCGCGGCGGCGGCGGCGATCCGCTGTTCGGCCGCGCCCACGGCGGCCAGGTGGGTGTTCCAGGCGGCTGTGATCTCGTCGACGCAGGTGCGTACGGTCCGTAGCGCCGCGTCGGTACGGCTGGCCAGCTCCGCCGGGCGCACGCCCCGCCGCGGCATCGGGCCGTGCAGCAGCGCGTCCAGCTCGTCGATGGTGCGGGCGTCCAGCCGGGCCCTGTCGCCGCGCAGGGCGCGTGCCCGTCCGACAAGATCGTTGAGGATGCCGTACCAGTGCCAGGCATCGGCCAACGTGTTCAACGCGGTCGTTGCCCGCCGGCGGGTGCCGCCGGTGAGCCGGTCCGGGACGAGCAGGGCCCGCTCGGGAGCGTTCTCCAGGGCTATCAGGGCGGCCGCCTGGGACGCGGCCGCCTCCGACAGCGCGGCCAGGGTCCGGTCGATCCGCTCCTGGGCCGTGTTCGCCATGGTCACCGGCCGCGGTGCCGCGGGGCGGCTGGACCGGGCGTCGGGCCGATGGCCGTCCCGGTGGCCACGCCGGTGACCGGGCGTGGGACCGGCCACGGTGACAGGGCCGCGAGCGGCTGGCCGGCGCCGGTCACCTCGAGCGCTCCGTCGGGCCGGCGGGGGGTCATCGGTACCCGTCGCCGGCCCGGCGACCGCCCGTCCGGGTACGCCCAGTGCCGCTGGCGGCGGCTACTGTCCGTGCCGCTGTCCGTGCCGCCGGCAGGGTGCGGAGCCGGCCGGAGCCGGCGGACGTCCGCCTGTCGGGCCGTGCCTGACGTGCCGTCATCGCGGTCACCTGCGCTGCTCGTGATGATGTGGCTGCCCGTGGTGGTACGGGCCCGGCGGCGGGGTGCCTACTCCGGTGGATCCAGTGAACAGCGCCGAAGATGTGTTGGCCGTCACGCTCTGACGATAATGCTGCTGTCGCGGGGTTTGAGATAGGGGTTGTGCCCATCCGGTGTCGCTTTGCGGACAGACAAGCCGTTCGGACGCCGTCCGGGCGGGCCAGGCGTCCCGACACCGTCCTGGTGCCATGGTAGTAGCCGACCGTGATTACTTTCCGTCACATATTGGGCCGTCGCATAGTGGACGCCCGCTGGGCCGGTGCCCGGCCGCGTGGCCGGGCGAAGAGACAGGCCGTGGGGATGCGCGCCGCGGAACGAGGGCGAGGAGCGAGCCGTGGCGGGGATGCGGTTCGCACGGGTGGGCCGGCGCGCGGGAACGGGAGTGGGATAACGGAGGGCGGGACGGCCGGAGTGGGACGGCCAGGATGGGACGAGGGGCGGGGTGAGGAAGGTGGCGCCGTGAAGGCCGCGCTGTTCGTGACCTGTTTCAACGACACGGCCTTTCCCGGGACGGGGAAGGCCACCGTCGAGCTGCTCGAGCGGCTCGGGGTCGAGGTGGACTTCCCCCCGGCGCAGACCTGCTGTGGGCAGATGCACCTCAACACCGGCTACCGGGACGAGGCCGTGCCGTTGGTGCGGGGCTTCGTCGAGGCGTTCGAGGGATACGACGCGGTGGTCACCCCGTCGGCGTCATGCGCCGGCACGATCCGTCACCTGTATGCCCGGCTGGCCGCCGAGCGGGGTGACGCGGCGCTGCGGGACGCGGTGGCCCGCACGGCACCGCGGGTGTACGAGCTGACGGAGTTCCTCGTCGACGTGCTCGGGGTTGTCGACGTCGGCGCGTACTTCCCGCACCGGGTGGCCTACCATCCGACCTGCCACTCGTTGCGGGTGCTCGGGCTTGGTGACCGGCCCCAGCGGCTGCTGCGCGCGGTGCGCGGGCTCACCCTCGTCGACCTGCCGGCGGCCGAGGAGTGCTGCGGGTTCGGCGGCACGTTCGCGATCAAGAACGCAGACGTGTCGGTGGCGATGGGCGCGGACAAGGCACGCCACGTCCGCGAGACCGGGGCGGAGGTGCTGGTGGCCGCGGACAGCTCCTGTCTCGCGCACATCGGCGGACTGCTGTCCAGGTGGCGCTCGGGAGTGCGCGTCCTGCACCTGGCCGACGTGCTCGCCGGGACCGGCGACACACCCCCCGCGCCAGCCGCGTCCGGGTCAGCCGCGTCCGCGCCTGCCGGGCGGGCCGGGCAGGCCGGGCGGGCCACGGCCTGGTGGCGGGGACGGGCCCGGCCGGGGGGACGGCCGGCATGACAGCGATCTTCCTGGGGACGCCGGCGTTCCCGCGGGCGGCGCGGCAGGCACTGGCCGACACCCAGCTGCGCCGCAACCTCGCGCACGCCACCACGACGATCCGGGACAAGCGGGCCCGGGCCGTCGGCGAGCTCGAGGACTGGGAGGCGCTGCGCCTGGCTGGAGCCGCGATCAAGGAGCGCACGTTACGGCATCTGGACGGCTACCTGGAGCAGTTCGAACGGGCGGTCACCGCGGCCGGCGGCCAGGTGCACTGGGCCGGTGACGCGGCCGAGGCCAACCGGATCGTGATCGACCT
>NZ_CEVIVC010000039.1:1581-12294 GCF_982290645.1 Protofrankia sp. CiP1_Cm_nod4 | reverse complement strand
CCGGGCCGCCGGCGCCGGCGGGAGCGCCACCGGCGCCGGCGAGGTCGTCAAGGTGAAGTCGATGGTCACCGCGGAGATCGGCCTCAACGACGCGCTGGCCGCGGCCGGCATCACCGCGGTGGAGACCGACCTGGCCGAGCTGATCATTCAGTTGGCCGGTGACCGGCCCAGCCACATCCTGGCCCCGGCGATCCACCTCAACCGGGCGGAGATCCGGGAGATCTTCCTGCGGGAGATGGCGGACGCGCCGGCCGGCCTGACCGACCAGCCGCGGGCGCTGGCCGCCGCGGCCCGCGCGCACCTGCGGCGCAGGTTCCTCACGGCGAAGGTGGGGATCTCCGGGGCGAACTTCGCGGTCGCCGAGAGCGGCACCCTGGTGGTGGTCGAGTCGGAGGGCAACGGCCGGATGTGCCTGACCCTGCCCGAGACCGTGATCAGCATCGTCGGTATCGAGAAGGTGGTGCCGACCTGGTCCGACCTGGAGGTGTTCCTCCAGCTGCTGCCCCGGTCGTCGACCGGGGAGCGGATGAGCCCGTACACCACGATGTGGACCGGTGTTACCGAGGGTGATGGTCCGCGCGCCGTCCACGTGGTGCTGCTCGACAACGGCCGCAGCCGCGCGCTGGCCGACCCGGTCGGCCGGCAGGCGCTGCGCTGCATCCGCTGCTCGGCCTGCCTGAACTCCTGCCCGGTGTACGAACGGACCGGCGGCCACGCCTACGGATCGGTCTATCCGGGCCCGATCGGTGCCATCCTCACCCCGCTGCTGAACGGGGTGGACGCCGGGCCGGTGGAGAAGGCGCTGCCGTACGCGTCGTCGCTGTGCGGCCGCTGTTTCGAGGTCTGCCCGGTGCGTATCGACATTCCCGAGGTGCTGGTGCACCTGCGCGGCCAGGTCGTCGACGCGGCGCGCACCCGTCCGCGGCCGGCGGCGGAGGCGGTCGGGATGCGCGCGGCGGCCTGGGCGCTGGCCCGGCCCGGCCGGCTGGCTGCCGTCCAGCGCGGTGCCGGTGCGGTGCGGCGGCTGCTCGGTGACCGGGAGACCGTCGGGCCGGTGCCGCTGCCCGGCCCGGCGGCGGCGTGGAGCCGGGCGCGCGACGTCCCGCTGCCGCCCCCGGAATCCTTCCGTGCCTGGTGGGCGCGTACCCGCGGCGAGAACACGGCCGCGGCAGAGGACGCTCCCACGGGCAGGGACGCCCCGACGACGGCAGGCACGCCCACCGCGGAGGACACCCCCGCGGTGGGGCGCATCCGTGGTGGGGAGGCCCCCGCGGTGGAAGGCGGCCGTGATGAGCGCGCGTGAGCAGATGCTGCGCCGGATCCGGGCGGCGCTTGCCGATGTGCCCGCGGCCGAGCGGCCCGAGGACGTCCCGGTTCCCCGCGACTATGCCCACCCGCGCGCGGCCAGCGCGCCTGGCACTGCCAACGCGGCTGGCACGGCCGCCAGCACTGCCGACACGGCTGACGCGCGGCGGCGGTCGGCGGCGACGGTGGAGCTGTTCCACGAGCGGGTCGCCGACTACCGGGCCGTCGTGGACCGGGTGCGTCCGGACGGCCTGACCGCCGCGATCGTGCGGGCGCTCGCCGGCGCGCGCCGGGTCGCGGTGCCCGCCGGGCTGCCCGCGGACTGGCTCGCCGCGGCGGAACAGGCGGTGGCACGGGCCGGCGGGCAGGTGCTCCGGGACACCAGCGAGGCGCCGCTGTCCGTGCCCGGCCTGGACGCCGTCGACGCGGTGCTCACCGGCGCCGCGGTGGGGGTGGCCGAGACCGGCACGATCGTGCTCGACGGTGGCCCGGCCTGCGGGCGCCGCGCGCTCACGCTGGTCCCCGACGTGCACGTCTGCGTCATACCGGCCGGGGACGTCGTGGCCGGCGTCCCCGCCGCGATCGCCCGTCTGCGTCCGGACCAGCCGCTGACCTGGATCTCCGGCCCGTCCGCGACCAGCGACATCGAACTGGAGCGCGTCGAGGGGGTGCACGGCCCGCGCACCCTGCACGTGATCGTCATCGACGAGGGGCCCGCTGCTCCCGGCGCGCCGGAGGAGCTTCGGCCATGATCCGTCCCGCGGATGACCGAGGAAGAACGCCCAGCTCATGGCCGACGCGGCTCCACCACCGGGAAGCGTCGGTCGGTGACCGCCGCCGCTTCCCGGCTCCGGCCGGATGACGGTCAGCCGACGGGCAGGGTCACCGCGGCCGTGCGCAGCACGCCGGCGGTCTGGAACTGAACGAACAGCCGCCAGTTGCCGGCGCGCGGCAGGCTCGCCTCGAACGTCAGGGCCGGGCCGCCGTCCTTCCCGCCCGGGGTCGTGCCCGTCGGATGCAGGTGGGCGAAGGCGAGGTCGCTCTCGTGGAAGGCGGTCAGGTGCGCGTAGGTGTCCAGGTAGAGCTGTAGGTCGGTGACGGGCCGGCCGCCCGTGGACACGGTGATCGTCAGGGTGCCCGCGTTCCTGGCTGTCAGCCCGCCGGCCAGGGCCAGGGTGTAACCGTCGACCGTGGCCGTGGCCGACGCGGGCGGCAGCGGTGTGTCGGCGGAACCGCCGGCGACGGTGACCGGCTGGCCGAGGACCGTCGGGACGTCCGCGCCCGAGGCGTCTGTGGTGACGAACGAGGCGTACACCCGGTACGCGCCCGGCCGGACGGGCTGGAGCGGCGCCGTCCAGGTGCCGTCGCCCTCCACGTCCGGGTGCACGTGCTGGAAGCCGGTGAGGTCCGACCGGATCAGGTACAGGTGCATCGGTTTGGTCTGGTCCAGCCTGAACGCGGTGACGGGCGTGCCGTCCCCGGCGCCCGTCCCGGTGCCGTGGGTGCCCAGCGGCGACATGCCCGAAGCATGATCGTGCTGTCCCGGGCCTGCCAGGATGCGGAACCGGAACGAAGTCGGCTGGTCGGCCGGCAGCGTCGACGCGACCGGGACGAACCGCAGCCCGGATGCCTCGGCGGCCAGGCCCTCCCCGGCCGGCAGCCCCTCCATGCCCGGCATCCCGGCATGGCCGGGCATGTCCGTGCCCGGTATCCCGGCATGGCCGGGCATCCCTCCGGACGCCGGCATCCCGCCGTGCCCCGGCGTCGCGGGAGACGCCATCGGGTGCGCGATCTCCGGCCCGGTCGTGGTGGAGCTCCCACAGCCGGCCGCTGCCAGCCCGATCAGGAGCGTGGCACCGGCCAGCACACGCGCACAACGCGGGCGGACGGTGGATGGATACGAAACGCGGCCATGCGAACACAGAAGTGCGTGCGAACGCGGAAATGTCAGCATTGGGATCGGAAGTCTTTCCGGACGGCGCGCGGCACGCGCGCGGATGGACAGCAACGTCGGACTGACCGGAGCCCTGCTCCGGTCAGCGGTGTTGCGTCACGTCCGGGATATGCACAGCCTGGTCAGCAGGCCTGAACCGGCTGGCGGTGGGGCCCGGCGCCGCCGGCCACCGCTGTCGACGCCGGCGTACTGCCCCCTGCCGGGCCACGTCCACGCGATCACGGCGATGCCCAGCAGGAGCGCCAGCAGACCGAGCAGGCCGCCCGGCCCTGTCCGGGGCGGCAGCGACACGCACAGGGCGCCATGCCCGCCGGCACCGCTGGTGATCACAGCCACTGACGGTGGCACGGACGTCCCATGGCCGCTCGCCGGGGCGGACAGCGGCATGGGAGGCGGCACGGACGTCCCATGGCCGGTCATCGGGGCCGCCGCGGGCGGGTGCCGTACCTGCGGAGCCCCGTGGCCGGCGCCCAGGCCGTGGGGCTCCGTTACCGGCCCCGCCACTGCCGGCCCCGCCACTGGCCCCGCCGTGTGGGCGCCACCAGGGCATCCCAGCCCCACCGCCACACCGTGCATGACGAACAGCCCGGCCAGCGCGGTGCACGCCAGCAGCAGGCGGTACACCGCCGACACGCGACGGGGCGGTGCCAGGCGGGCCGCCGCCCGCGTCGGCACCGCTCCACCAGCCATCGCAGTCTCTCTCCCGCTGGAACCAACGGCTGTCCACCATGAACGGCTGTCCACCATGGTAGACAGCCAGCCGGGCACGGGGCGGACGGCCCGTTGCCGACGCGGCGTCCACAGGCCGCTCCTGCCCGTGGGACGTCCGGGAGCGGCCCCGGCAGCCAGGCCCGGGTGCGCGGGCCGTCGTCCGGCGGCGGCCCGGTCCGCCTGGAAGCACCTGCCGCTGGCAGGCGTGTCCGTCAGGACGGCAGCAGCACGATCTTGCCGCCGAGGTGGCCGGCCCGGCTGGCATCGAGCGCGGCGGCCGCCTCGGTCAGCGGATACGTACGCCAGATCGGCAGCCGCAGACGGCCCTCCTTGATCAGGACGAGGATGTCCTGGATCGCCCGCACGGTGTCCTGCCCGCCGCCGCCGACGTGGAGGCGGACCCCGTGGTCGGCGGCGTCGAACGCGGCGATGGTGAGCACCCGCTCGGGCCCGCCGGCCAGCTCGATCGAGACGGGCAGCTCGCCGCGGCCCGACGCGTCGAGCACGGCGTCCACCCCCTGGGGAGCGGCCGCGTGAACCCGGTCCGCCAGGCCGTCACCATAGGTGACCGGGATGGCGCCGATCGAACGCAGCAGCTCGTGGTTGGACTCGCTGGCGGTGCCGATCACCCGCACGCCGCGGGCGACGGCCAGCTGCACGGCGAGGACGCCGACACCGCCCGCGGCAGCGTGGATCAACAGTGTCTCACCCGCGGTGACAGCGAGCAGCTCGAGCACCTTCCACGCGGTGCCGCCGGCGCCGGCGAGGCTGCCGGCGGTCTCCCACGGCACCTCGGCCGGCTTGGCGACAAGAGCCGCCGGATCGGCGAGCGCGAACTGGGCGTAGGAGGCGGTCAAGGACGAGCCGAGCACCTCGTCGCCGGCCGCGAAGGCGGTCACACCGTCACCGACCTGGTCGATGATACCGGCGACGTCACTGCCCAGGCCCGCCGGCAGGTCCAGTGTGACCAGCTCCTGCAGAGCACCCTGGAGGATCTTCCAGTCGACGGGGTTCACGCTCACCGCCCGCACCGCGATCCGCACCTGGCCCGGGCCCGCGACCGGGGCCGGGAGGTCGACGACGCGCAGCACGTCGCTGGTGCCGTACTCGGAGAACTGCGCCGCAATGGGCATCTGCTCGGCTCACAATCTGCTGATGGTCGCAACGAGTGGTCATTCACCTGGCCGGGGATGGTCCCACCGTCCAGACAGCGGACCGATTCGTCCTGACCTGCAACACTGTTGATCGCAATTTGTAACGTGGCCGTGTTGTGGCCGCCATGCAGGGCAGCGGCCGGCCAGGCCGGTCCGGGCCGGTGCCGGGTGGTGTCGCCGCCTTGGCCGAGGGGCTGGCCGAGGGGCTACCAGCCCACCTCGCCGGCCTGGACGGGCCACCTGCGACGCCGGGCCGGCTCGCGGGGCCGCCCCGGCCCGCTCCGCCCGTGCGGGGGCCGTCGACGTCCATCCGGTGGTCACCCGGTACTAGCTGGTAATCGTCCGACAATCGGTCGTTGCTCACTTGGGGTTCACTTTTTAGTCACCTGGTGTGACTATCGGCTGAGGCTGCCGCCGGCGTCAAAATGAATGCCAGGGCGGGGACGGGGAAGATCCTGGTCGATCGTGATCGTCTGGCGTTTTCAAGGGATGGTGTCGCACGTCACAAACGACTTCATGGCCATGAATCGAGAGTAACGATGTGCTAAGAGTCGAAAAAGCTGTGCGATCATGTTTGTTTCGTGTCGGTGCCCGGTTCCTCGAGTGCTCCTGGCATGACCGAGGCGGGCGAGAAGACGCTGCGGACGTGACCTGTTCGCGGGGGAGGGATAGGCCTTGACAGCGTGTGGATCGGGCAACTGCCAGCGTATGGACGTCGGTCGTGGGGATTGTCCGTGTGGTTGTGCTGTCCTGCCTCGCGACGATGATCCCGGCTGGCGGAGGAGAGCCTCATGATCGCATCGGCGGCCCGGCTGATCGAGCGGGTGGTCAGCACGGCCTTCTATCCGCTGGCGGAGCCGGGTGGCACCGACTGGGAGTACGTGGTCTCTCGTACCCGGCAGGAGTTACACACCCACGGCTGCAGCATTCTGCACAACTTCATCCAGCCCGCCCGGCGTGAGGAACTACGGCTGGAATGCGCCGCGGTCGCCCCCCGGGCATACTATGACGTCGAGACCGTCAACGCCTACAACATAGCCGCCGACGCGGACCTGCCGGCGGACCATCCCGGCCGGCTGCCCATGCGGCGTGGTAACGCCTTCGTGGCGCGCGATCGCATCCCCGACGATTTCGTCATTCATCAGCTCTACACCAACGAGTTGTTCCAGCACTTCATTGCCAGTTGTTTCGAGCTGCCCCGGCTCCACGAGCTCGCGGATTCCCTGGCCGGGCTGTGCCTCAACGTTGTCACCCCGGGCATGGAACATCCATGGCACTTCGACACGAACGAGTTCGCGGTGAGCCTGATCACACAGGAGCCGACGGACGGCGGGGTGTTCGAGTACTGCCCGGGTATCAGGTCCACGACGACGGAGAACTTCGCCGACGTGCGGGCCGTGCTGGCCGGCCACGGCGGGCACCTGATCCGTCGGGTGTCCCTGCGGCCAGGGGATCTGCAACTGTTCAGGGGCCGTTATTCGATGCACCGGGTGAGCGCCGTGCGTGGTGACACCGCGCGTCACTCGGCGATTTTCTCGTACAGCGAACGCCCTGGGGTGGTCGGCAGCGTGGAGCGGACGAGACAGCTTTTCGGCCGGGTGCTGCCCCAGCACCTGGCGGCCGCTGGAAACGCCGTGCGGGTCGACCAACTGTTGGATTAAGGCCGTTTCCGGCGGATGCCGGCCGGAGTGGGTTACGACCTGTTCCGGCCGGAAGATCCGCCGGACGCGGTCTGGGGGGGCGACCGGCAGCCCGGGCCCGATGCCGGTCAGTTGCCCGTTCCGTGATCCAAGGAGGAACCCAGCCCGTGCGTTTTGATGCCACCGGAAAAGTTTCACTCGATCACATCTACACCCAACCCGACCCGTACGCCTACTTCGACACGCTGCGCAGGCTCGACTATGATATCCCGCAGCTGGCGAAACCTCATTTCGTGAAGATCATCGAAGCGTGCCGGGAGTTACGGGGGGATTCAGGTATCAACATTCTGGACATCGGTTGTTCGTACGGTATCAACGCGGCTCTGCTGAAATGTGACGCGAGCATGGAGGAGCTGTACGAACGGTACTGCGACCGGGACGCGGGTACACCGGCCCGTGAGACGCTGCTGGCCCGTGACCAGGAGCTGGTCCGGTCGCGGGCCGACCCGCGCCGAATCCGCTTCGTGGGCCTGGACACCTCGCGGCCCGCCCTCTCGTACGCGCTCGCCGCCGGTTTCATCGACGACGCGGTGCACGCCGATCTGGAGGAGAAGGACCCCACCCCGCGACAACGCCGGCAGCTGGCCGGCGCCGACCTGGTCATCTCGACCGGCTGTATCGGTTACGTCACCCATCGGACCCTCGTGCGGGTGGTCCACGCGAACGACGAGCGCCGGCCGTGGATGGCGCATTTCGTCCTACGGATGTTCCCGTTCGAGCCCGTCGAGGAGAGCCTGGCCGGACTGGGGTACGAGACCGTTCATCTCGAGCACATGTTCCGGCAGCGGCGCTTCGCCTCTCCCCAGGAGCAGTCGCTCGTACTGGACACCCTGAGCAACGTCGGCGTGGACCCGAGTGGTCTGGAAACCGACGGCTGGCTCTACGCGCAGCTCTACGTCTCCCAGCCGCGCGGCACGAAGGGTTGCGTGGTCATCGACCTCGCAACCGGCAATGGATCACTAACCGGCAAGAAATCGTCCAGGTCCCCACAACCACCGAGCCCGAGGATCACATTGACTGTCAATCAGGAACTGAGCGTGACCCAGCGGCTGTCCACCCCGGCTACCGCCCCCGCCAGCCAGGAGCCACCCGCCCGTACGCCTGCCGAGCAGGAACTGTCCACCCGCACCTTCGGCAATGAGGACCTGCTGCCACGGGTGCCGCTGCCCGCCCTGGAGGAGAGCGCCGAGAGGTTCCTGGAGTGGGCCGCGCCGCTGCTGACCGCGGACGAGCTGGCTCGGACCGAGGCGGCGGTGGCCGCGTTCCGGCGGCCGGGCGGCCCCGGTCAGCGGCTCCACCAGGCACTGGTGGAGTACGACGCCACCGAGGGTGTGCACAGCTGGCTCGACACGTTCTGGCCGTCCCGGTATCTGGGCCGCCGCGACCGCATCGCGCTCAACGCGAACTTCTTCTTCCTGTTCAAGAAGTCGCCGCTGCGGCAGGTGGAGCGGGCCGCCGGGCTCATCGCCGCCGCCGTCAACCACAAACTGCAGCTCGACGACGAACGCATCCCGGCCGCCATCCAGCGGGGGCGGCCGCTGTCGATGGAACAGAACAAGTTCCTGTTCTCCACGACGCGGATACCCGGAGCCGAGCAGGACACCGTCCGCGTGCCGTACAGCGAGCAGTGGCCGGGCCCGTCCCGGGCCCGCCACATCGCGGTGTTCTTCCGCGGGAACATCTTCCACCTGGACGTGCTGGGCCCCGACGGCCGGCCGTACGCGTTAGACGATCTCGCGGCGGGCCTGGAGGCGATCCGGAAGGCCGGTGCGGCCCCGGCCGCGCCGGACAGCGCCGTCGGCCAGCTGACCACCAAGGCCCGGGCGGAATGGGCGGCCAGCCGGCAGACACTGATCGCCCACCACCCCGGCAACGCCGCCGCGCTCGACGAGGTGGAGACCGCGCTGTTCCTGCTGTGCCTGGAGGACATCACGCCCACGGACACCCAGGAGGCGTGCGACCAGCTGCTGTACGGCAACAGCGGTAACCGGTGGTTCGACAAGGCCGTCTCGGTGATCGTGTTCGAGGACGGCACCGCGGGTATCAACATCGAGCACTGCGGCCTGGACGGGACCACGATCCTCAGCTTCGTCGACTCGCTGCTGGGCTCCTCGCCCGAGGAGCACTCGGCGCGGTCGGGGGCCGTCCCCCAGGGCCTGCCGGACATCAGGCCCGTCGAGTTCGTGCTGGACGACGACCTGCGGGCCGACGTGCGGGCCGCCGACGAGGCGTTCGCGGCATACGGCGCAGCCACCGCCACGACCATCCTGTCGTTCGACGACTTCGGCGGGAACCGGGCCAAGCAGCTGCGGGTGTCACCGGACGCGTTCGTGCAGCTGGCCTACCAGCTCGCGCACAAGCGGGCCAAGGGGCTGACCGGCGCCACCTACGAGTCGATCGCCACCCGGCAGTACCGGCGCGGGCGCACCGAGGCGATGCGCGTCGTCACACCCGAGGTGCTGCGGTTCGTGGCCACGCTGGACGATCCGACGGCGGACGCGGCGGCCCGCCGGGCGGCCTTCCGGGCAGCCGCCGAGAAGCACGTGGCACGGGCGAAGCAGTGCCAGTCGGGACAGGCGCCCGAACAGCACCTGTGGGAGCTGCAGCTCATCCAGAAACGGCGCGGCGAGGAACTGGGGGTGACCGAGGCGCTCGACCTGTACGACAGCCCGGGCTGGGTGAAGCTGCGGGACGACTACCTCAGCACCAGCTCCGCGCCGTCGGTCAACATCGAGTACTTCGGCTTCGGCTCGACCAGCAGCCAGTGCATCGGCATCGCCTACGTGCTGCTGCCCGACCGCTTCAACCTCTACCTGAGCACACCGCGCGCGGTGGCCGACGGGCTGTACACCTTCGTCGACCGGCTCCGTGAAGCGGTCTACGAACTCCAGGCCCTCCTCGCCACCGAAACCCCGGAGAACTGACCCCGTCCCTTTCTCTCCGAACACCCACAGTTCTGCTTCTCCGTCGAGGTGGCGGTTGGACGGAACGGGTGACCCGTCACCCGCTCCGTCCGCCGCCTCCTCCGTTGACGACGAAGCCGCCGCCACCGGCGCCACCGCCGCCGGTGAGGCCGCCGCGGCCGCCGGTGAGGCCGCGGCCGGCTGGTCCGATGCCGGCGCCGCCGAGGCCGCGCGGGGTGGTGTTGCCGGTGGGCAGGGGGGCGTTCAGGTCCGCGAGGACGACCTTGTCGCCCTCGGACAGGCCGGACGTCACCTGGGTGAAGGCCGGGCCGACCGCGCCCACCCGCACCGGCACACTGGTCGCCCTGCCATCGCGCAGGACGGACACGACGTACCGGTTGCCGATGCGCAGCACGGCCGAGGTCGGCACGGCGAGCGCGTCCGTCGCGCTGGCGGTGACGATGGCCACGGCCGTGCCCGAGCCGGCGAACAGCTTCCCGCCGCCGTCGTCCAGGCCGATGGTCACCGGATAGGCCACCCCGGACGACGATCCCGACGACCCGGCCGAGGCCGTCCCGCCGGACGCGGTGGACGCCGCCGGGAGCAGGCCGACCGCCACCACGGTGCCGGTCAGTGGGGAGCTGGTCCCGTCGGGGGTGATCCTGGCCCTGGCGCCGATCTTCACAGCGGCCAGGTCGCTGTCGCTGACGGTCGTCGTCACCTGCTTGGCGTCCGGGTTCAGCACGACGATCGTGGCCGTGCTCGACCCGGTGCCGACGGACTGGCCGGAGGCGATGTTGACGGCGGCCACCAGACCGCTGATCGGGCTGACCATCCGTGCCTGCTCCAGGCTCTGCTGCGCCACCAGGAGCACGGCGTTGGCCGCGTCGACCGCGGCCTGGTCGGCGGCGATCTGGGCGGCGGACGCCGGCGCGCGCGAGCCGCCCGCGCTACCCGCGCCACTCGCACGCGAGCCGCCCGCGCCA